>NZ_JBVIIT010000002.1:0-109963 GCF_055569615.1 Streptomyces sp. NPDC031379
GCCGCCCCCTCCCCCCGCTCCCCCCCCCCCCCCCGCGGGGGGGGGGGGGGGGGGGGGGGGGTGGGCCTCCCCCCCCCCCCCCCCGCGCCCGCGCGGCTCGATGGACTAGACCAACAGCGGGTGCACCGGTATACAGAGGAGATCACGGAGCGTGCGGGTGGACTCCTGACACACGAAGCCGTGCCACGATGTGAGCCGTGGCCGATGTCAGTCGGTCGCTTTCGGCATCCGGAGCCGGGAAGGCAGAGCATGAGCACCGACGTCAGCAGTGCGGAGAACGAGGCCGGCACAACCGTCCGTACCGCGCGCGTGCCCAAGTACTACCGCTTGAAGAAGCACCTGCTCGACATGACGGAGACGCAGGCGCCGGGCACGCCGGTCCCGCCCGAGCGCACGCTGGCCGCAGAGTTCGACACCTCCCGCACCACCGTCCGCCAGGCCCTGCAGGAACTGGTCGTGGAGGGCCGGCTCGAACGCATCCAGGGCAAGGGCACCTTCGTCGCCAAGCCGAAGGTCTCCCAAGCGCTGCAGCTCACCTCCTACACCGAGGACATGCGCGCCCAGGGCCTGGAGCCGACCTCGCAGCTGCTGGACATCGGCTACATCACCGCCGACGACCGGCTCGCCGAGCTGCTCGACATCACCGCCGGCGGGCGCGTGCTGCGGATCGAGCGCCTGCGCATGGCCAACGGCGAGCCCATGGCGATCGAGACCACCCACCTGAGCGCCAAGCGCTTCCCGGCACTGCGCCGGTCGCTCGTGAAGTACACGTCCCTGTACACCGCGCTCGCCGAGGTCTACGACGTCCACCTCGCCGAGGCCGAGGAGACCATCGAGACCTCGCTGGCCACCCCGCGCGAGGCGGGCCTGCTCGGCACCGACGTGGGCCTGCCCATGCTGATGCTCTCCCGGCACTCCCTGGACCGCGAGGGCAAGCCGGTGGAGTGGGTGCGGTCGGTGTACCGGGGCGACCGGTACAAGTTCGTCGCACGGCTGAAGCGGCCCGCGGAGTAGACGGAGCCCGCGGCCACCGAAATCGAAGTACCGATATACGGACGAGGTCTTCCGCTGGCGTGATCCTGTCACCTAGATTGCCTGCGCATTACAACAGGTGACCAGCGAGGGGACGGAGCCGCGGCATGTCGGAAACGCCTGAAGTGAGACCACCGGTGGTGACACCGGGCCGGGTGATCATCGGCCTGTGTCTCTTCGCGCCCTTCGTGGCGATGCTGTGGGTCGGCTCCTACGCCAAGACGGACCCGGCTTTCATCGGGATCCCGTTCTTCTACTGGTACCAGATGCTCTGGGTGCTGATCTCCACGGCGCTCACGATGATCGCGTACAAGCTGTGGCAGCGTGACCAGCGCGCCCGCCGGGACGTGAAGGGGGGTGCCGCGAAGTGAAGGACGGTGTCAACGGCGTCGCGCTCGGCGTCTTCATCTTCTTCTTCCTGGCCGTCACGGTCATGGGCTTCCTGGCCGCGCGCTGGCGCAGGGCCGAGAACGAGCACTCGCTGGACGAATGGGGTCTGGGCGGGCGGTCGTTCGGTACCTGGATCACCTGGTTCCTGCTCGGCGGCGACCTGTACACCGCCTACACCTTCGTCGCCGTGCCGGCGGCGATCTACGCGGCGGGCGCGTCCGGCTTCTTCGCGGTGCCGTACACGATCCTGGTCTACCCGCTGATCTTCACGTTCCTGCCCCGCCTGTGGTCGGTCTCGCACAAGCACGGCTACGTGACGACCTCGGACTTCGTGCGCGGCCGGTTCGGCTCCAAGGGCCTGTCGCTGGCGGTGGCGGTCACCGGCATCCTCGCGACGATGCCGTACATCGCGCTCCAGCTCGTCGGCATCCAGGCCGTCCTGGACGTGATGGGCGTCGGCGGCGGCGAGGACACGAACTGGTTCGTGAAGGACCTCCCGCTGCTCATCGCCTTCGGTGTGCTGGCGGCCTACACCTACTCCTCCGGCCTGCGCGCGCCCGCGCTGATCGCGTTCGTCAAGGACGCGCTGATCTACATCGTCATCGCGGTCGCGATCATCTACATCCCGATCAAGCTGGGCGGGTTCGACGACATCTTCGCCAAGGCGGGTGACGCGTTCAGCCAGGTCAACCCGGCCACCGGCAAACCGCGCGGCGCCCTTGCCCCGCCCGAGGCGGGCCAGTGGACGTACGCCACGCTGGCGCTCGGCTCCGCCCTGGCACTGTTCATGTACCCGCACTCGATCACCGCGACCCTGTCGTCCAAGAGCCGCGAGGTGATCCGCCGCAACACCACGATCCTGCCGCTGTACTCGCTCATGCTGGGCCTGCTGGCGCTGCTGGGCTTCATGGCGATCGCGGCCGGGGTGAAGGTCACCAACGGGCAGCTGGCGATCCCGCAGCTGTTCGAGGACATGTTCCCGGACTGGTTCGCGGGCGTGGCCTTCGCGGCGATCGGCATCGGCGCGCTGGTGCCGGCGGCGATCATGTCCATCGCGGCGGCGAACCTGTTCACCCGCAACATCTACAAGGACTTCATCAAGCCGGACGCCACGCCGAAGGAGGAGGCCCAGGTCTCCAAGCTCGTGTCCCTGCTGGTGAAGGTGGGTGCGCTGGCCTTCGTCCTGACGATGGACAAGACGGTCGCCATCAACTTCCAGCTGCTGGGCGGCATCTGGATCCTGCAGACCTTCCCGGCCCTGGTCGGCGGCCTGTTCACCCGCTGGTTCCACCGCTGGGCGCTGCTGGCCGGCTGGGCGGTCGGCATGGTGTACGGCACGGTCGCCGCGTACGGGGTGGCCTCGCCGACGCAGAAGCACTTCGGCGGCTCGGCGAAGGAGATCCCCGGTATCGGGGAGATCGGCTACATCGGTCTGACGGCCTTCGTCCTCAACGTCGTCGTCACGGTGGTCCTCACCTTCGTCCTGAAGGCCGTGAAGGCCCCCGAGGGTCTCGACCAGACCCGGCCGGAGGACTACACGGCGGACGCGGGCGACGCGGGCGTCCAGGTGGAGCTTCCGCCGGCCACCGCGGGTTCCGCGCACTGACCCGAGCGGGCGGGGCGCACGGGCGGCTTCTAGTCGCGCGTGCGCCCCGCCATCGCGTCCCAGAAACGGTCCAGGTCCCCCACGCGCATGCCGACCCAGGCGGGCGTCTTGCGGTGCAGGGTGCCCAGGCCCCGTGGCAGGCAGCGCCGGATGTGTCCGGGCAGCAGGGCCTGCTGCTGGCGGCAGAACGGCTCGCGGATCTCACCCCGGGGCACGCAGCCGCGAGGCGGGTACGGGCAGAGCTGGAACTTGCAGTCGGGCAGGCAGGTGCTGCCCGGCACGGGCGGCTGCGCCATGCCCGCCTTCAGGCCGGGCCTGAGCGGCTGCCGGTCCCGCCGAATGCACGGCGGGAGCGGCATCCCCAGCTGCTCGACACGGTTCAGCCGTTCCTCGACCTCGTCCGGTTGCCCGTCGCGTTCCACGAGGTTGAGCATCACCAGCACGTCGGCGACCAGTCGCTGGGCCCGCCCGTCCAGGGTGCGCCAGCCGGCCGAGGGCGCGATCCACAGGTTGTGCTTGCGGTAGCCCTGCGGGTCGGCGATGCGGGAGCCGATGTTGTCGGCGACGCCCTTCTCGTCGATCCACACGTACCGTTCGGGCCGCCCGACCTCCAGGGCGAGGGCCACCAGATCGCCGGCCTCGGCGACGAACGGGTGCAGGCAGTGCCGGGGGGAGGCGCCGTTCGGCCCCGGCCGTGCCGACGCGTGGTTGACCGTCCCCGCCATCGACAGCCAGCGCTCCACGGTCTGTACGGCGGTCATGCCGCGCACCGCGGCCGACGGTTCACGCGCGGCTCCCCGGCCGGACCCGTCCGCCGCCGCACGACCGGCCGGATCCCGGCGGGTCACCTTGTCCGGCAGCTCCCACAGGCACAGCGCCTGGAGGAGGTTGAGCTGCGCGTACCAGCAGCGGCTCTGCTGCAGTACGGTCTCCGCCTGCCGGATCAGGTCGGCACGGGAGCCCAGGTGGCTGTGCGGATGGCGTTTGCGGCGGTTGGCCGCGTACTTGAAGCCCTGTGACAGGGCGGTCTCCAGAGCGAGCGGCAGATCGGGGGCGCCGCCGGTGTACCCCGGGTCGAGGTGGCGCAGCCACTTGGTGAGGCGTTCGCGGGCCTCGTCACGGTGGACGTCGTCGACGGAGCCGAGGAGCATGGGGATCATCCAGGCCCGCATCACGAACTCGCGCAGCAGAGCGGCGCGTTTCTCCGTGTACCGCCGGTTGAGGGCCCGCCGGCGCTGTTGCAGCACCGCGATGCGCTGGGCCCGTACCGCCGAGGAGACGCGGGCGGCGCGCGCCTCGCGCATCTCGGCGGCCCACGCCGCGTACCGCTGTCTCCTCCAGGCCTTCAGGCCGCCGACCTTCGTGGTGTACTCCTGCACGGGGTCGGTGTGCACGCCGATCCACTCGCGGACCACCGCGAACGCCGGGTTGCCCCCGCTGCCGAACTCCTGGGCGGCCGCGAGGCGGATGGAGTACGCGGGCTCGGCCTTGCCGATCTCGAAGAGCTGTTTGTACAGCGGCGTGGTGTCGATCCTGTCGGCGGCGGCCCGCAGCGCGGTGCCGAGCTGCTTGAGCAGTCCCAGCTTCGCCTCCTCCACGGTGCGCGCGTCACCCCTGATCTGCGACCACCTGTCGTGCACCGTGCGGACGACGTCGGCGATCGGCCGCGGGTCCTCCTCCACGCTCTCGATCTCCAGCGCCGCCGTGTACAGGTCGAGGGTCTTGGGGTCGCCGGGGCGGCGGTCCGCGGTCGCCCGCAGCCGGTGGGCCAGCGACCGTCCGGGGACCGGGGCCTGCCGCAGCCGCCCCTTCACCGCCTTCTTCAGCTCGGCGCTCACGCTCCCGCCCTCCACGTACCGGTCCGCGGCCCGCCGGCGGGACATCAGGACCAGGGTGATCAGCAACTCCCTGCTGGGTCCCGGTGGTTGCAGCGCCTGCTGGACCAGCTCGCCGGCGCCGCGCTCGCCCAGGCGGTACAGCGCGCGGTGGCCGAAGTACGCCTGGATGATGCTGTGCGGGAAGCGGACCTTCTGCTCGAAGCCCTCCACCAGCTTCAGCTTGTCGGCCTGGGCCGCGAAGCGGGCGAGGACGGCGTGGCACTGGACCGGGTTCCCCTCCCTCAGCCGCTTGCCCACCTCCGGACTCACCCGGTCGCAGAGCAGGCCCCAGATCTGCTGCCGGTGCCACTCGGAGGAGGCGTCCCCCCGCTTGCCGTTCGGGGTGAAGCCGCGCTGTTCCCAGGCACGTCCGGCACGGGCCCGCGCCCGCCGGGCCGGGCCGGGCCGGACGTCCGGGCCCAGCAGCTCTGCGAAGCCGACCTCCAGTTTGTCCTGGAGCAGTCCGATGCAGGCCAGGGCCGAGACCACCTCCAGGGTGTCGCCGCGCTCCTGCGGACCGAGCGCCACGTCGTCGCGGAGCCGTCCCTCCAGCAGGGCGTGCTCCCACGTCTCCAGCAGCCACAGCCGCAGCTGGCTGCGGTCCTCGCTGCGGGTGTCCAGCCGTCGCGGATCCCTGCGGCGGTCGCGTTCCAGGGCGCCGTGGTGGTGCAGCTCCCGGGCGATCTGCAGGTAGATGGGCGACTCGGTCATCTCCGCCGTCTCCACGATCCAGTCGATGCGCCGCTCGTCCGTCTCCGGCACTCTCGACTCGACGAAGCGCAATGCCTCCTCCTCGCTGAGCGGTTCCAGCTCCACGATGGCGGCGGGGGTGCTCTCCAGCGGGCTGTGCGGCCGGGAGGCGATGACGAGGGGCAGCCGCTCCTGATAGGCGCGTTCGATGGCCTTGCGGATGATGTTGTCCCGGTCCTCCTGGAGCCCCGGGTCGAGGACGGCCTCCTCCAGGCCGTCGGCGATGACGACCACCTTGTCGTCGGCGATCAGCTGCTGCCAGACCCGCTCGGTCTTGGTGCGCGCCAGGATGCCGTGGGGCGCCTCCTCGGCGAAACGTCGCTGGGCCATGCGCTCGAAGTTCAGGTCGGGGCCGGTGGCGTCCCGCAGCCGGATCGGCACGGGCACGGCACGCTGCCGGGCCAGCATCTCGGTGAGCCGTACCAGTACGGCCGTCTTGCCGACCCCCACCCCGCCGACGAGCAGATACGGTCTGCGCGTGTCACGGCTGCGCAACCGCTGGGCGATGACCTCGGCGACCTCCTCCCGGCCGACGATCTCGGCGGTGTCCGGTCCGGCGGTGACCACCAGGTCCTGCGGGCGTCTGCGTGCCTTCGCCAGGTAGCGGTGCTTGGTCCAGGCGTACCAGCAGAACAGGAAGCAGGTGGCGGCGAGCGAGGCGGTGAGGACGGGACCCAGGACGCGGAAGAAGGCGTCGTCGAACGCCGGGTTGTCCTTGCGCCAGTCCTCGAAGCCGGTCGTCTTCGCGTCGGAGAACCAGAGGTACAGGCCTTCTCCGGCCCAGGCGAGCAGCGCGAGCGCGGCGACGGTCCAGACGATCCTGGTGGCGTTGGTGTAGGAGAACCATCTGCGCCACTTCTTGGGCCGGGTGGTGTCCTGGCGGGCTTCCCAACGGACCGTCATGCCGTGCCAGTAGCCGAGACAGAGCCGGTGGCCCCGGCGTCCCAACCCCCTCAGCGGTAGGGTCGCCATGGGTGCGCTGCGCGGCCGCTCCTTGCCCGGCGGGTGACGGACGACCTTCGGCATCGTGCACTCTCCTCCTGTGCCTGCTCGGGACGGAGGACCCCTGGACGCCGACGCCTACTTCCATGGAAGCACTCCCGGCGCGCCCCGCAACCCGGCCCGCGGCCAGGCCCGCGGGCCACGGAAGTTGACCCTCTGAAGCCGCCGCACCACGCAACAGACACAACATGTGGGGGTGACACGGCAGCCCAGCACTAGATGTATGCTCATCCTCGCTGTCGCCGCAGGGGAATCCGGTGCGAATCCGGAACTGTCCCGCAACGGTGTACTTGCGTGCATCCGCACGCCCGTTCAGTCCGAGGACCTGCCGGCAGCGCGCCCGGCCGTCCGGTCCGGGTGCCTTGAGACGTCCGGGCCTCGTGGAGTGGGCCGGTGGACGCGACGCCGTGCGCGCTCGTGGCTGCCCCTGCCCTCCGCCAGGCCCCGTGCCGAGCGAGGGAGAGCCCCACGTGACCATCGCGCCAGCCGATCCGGCTTCAGTCAGCGAGCTGAAGACCGACGGTCCCGGTGCCGCGCTGCTGCGGACCCTGACCGAGCTGACCGCCGACCTCCCCGACGCCGACCCCGGCCGGGTCGCCGCCGCCGCGCTGCGGGGCCGGTCCGCGAGGGCCGACGAGGCGGAGTTGCGCGAGCTGGCCACGGAGGCGGCCGCGGGCCTGATCTCCGAGGACCCCGCCTACTCCAGGCTGGCCGCCCGGCTGCTGACCCTGGCCATCCGGGACGAGGCCGCCTCGCAGGGCGTGCGGTCCTTCACCGAGTCCGTCGCCGTGGGGCACCGGGAGGGTCTCATCGCGGACCGGACCGCCGAGTTCGTGCGGCTGCACGCCGAGCGGCTCGACGCGCTGATCGACCCGCAGGCCGACGACCGCTTCGGTTATTTCGGGCTGCGCACCCTGCACAGCCGCTACCTGCTGCGGCACCCGATCACCCGCAAGGTCGTCGAGACGCCCCAGCACTTCATGCTGCGCGTGGCCGGCGGACTCGCGGAGGACGACACCACCCGCTCGGTGGACGAGGTCGCGGCGCTCTACGGGCTCATGAGCCGCCTCGACTACCTGCCCTCCTCCCCCACCCTCTTCAACTCCGGTACCCGGCACCCGCAGATGTCGTCCTGCTACCTGCTCGACTCCCCGCTGGACGAGCTGGACTCCATCTACGACCGCTACCACCAGGTCGCCCGCCTCTCCAAGCACGCCGGCGGCATCGGTCTGTCGTACTCCCGGATCCGTTCGCGCGGTTCGCTGATCCGCGGCACCAACGGGCACTCCAACGGCATCGTCCCGTTCCTGAAGACCCTGGACGCCTCGGTGGCCGCCGTGAACCAGGGCGGCCGGCGCAAGGGCGCGGCCGCGGTGTACCTGGAGACCTGGCACTCCGACATCGAGGAGTTCCTGGAGCTGCGCGACAACACCGGTGAGGACGCCCGGCGTACGCACAACCTGAACCTCGCGCACTGGATCCCGGACGAGTTCATGCGCCGGGTCAACGCCGACGAGCAGTGGTCGCTGTTCTCCCCGGCGGACGTGCCGGAGCTGGTGGACCTGTGGGGCGAGGAGTTCGACGCCGCCTACCGCAAGGCGGAGGCGAACGGCCTCGCGAAGAAGACGATCCCGGCCCGCGACCTGTACGGCCGCATGATGCGCACCCTCGCGCAGACCGGCAACGGCTGGATGACCTTCAAGGACGCCGCCAACCGCACGGCGAACCAGACGGCGACCGCCGGCCATGTCGTCCACTCCTCCAACCTCTGCACGGAGATCCTGGAGGTCACGGACGACGGGGAGACGGCGGTCTGCAACCTGGGCTCGGTCAACCTCGGCGCCTTCGTGACGGCAGACGACATCGACTGGGAGCGGCTGGACGAGACGGTCCGCACGGCCGTCACCTTCCTCGACCGGGTCGTGGACATCAACTTCTACCCGACCGAGCAGGCGGGCCGCTCGAACGCCAAGTGGCGCCCCGTCGGCCTCGGCGCGATGGGGCTGCAGGACGTCTTCTTCAAGCTGCGCCTGCCTTTCGGCTCCCCCGAGGCGAAGGCCCTGTCCACCCGGATCGCCGAGCGCATCATGCTCGCCGCGTACGAGGCCTCGGCCGACCTCGCCGAGCGCAACGGCCCGCTGCCGGCCTGGGAGAAGACCCGTACGGCCCAGGGTGTCCTGCACCCCGACCACTACGGCGTCGAGTTCACCTGGCCGGAGCGCTGGGCGGCGCTGCGGACGCGGATCGCCGCGGTCGGCATGCGCAACTCCCTGCTCCTCGCCATCGCCCCGACCGCCACCATCGCCTCCATCGCGGGCGTGTACGAGTGCATCGAGCCGCAGGTGTCCAATCTGTTCAAGCGCGAGACGCTGTCGGGCGAGTTCCTCCAGGTCAACTCGTACCTGGTGCACGACCTGAAGGAGCTGGGCGTCTGGGACGCCCGTACCCGGGAGGCGCTGCGCGACTCCAACGGCTCGGTGCAGGACTTCGCGTGGATCCCCGAGGACGTACGGGCGCTGTACCGCACCGCGTGGGAGATCCCGCAGCGCGGCCTGATCGACATGGCCGCGGCCCGGACCCCGTTCCTGGACCAGGCGCAGTCGCTGAACCTGTTCATGGAGACGCCGACCATCGGCAAGCTCTCCTCGATGTACGCGTACGCCTGGAAGCAGGGCCTGAAGACGACGTACTACCTGCGCTCCCGCCCGGCGACCCGCATCGCCCGCGCCGCCCAGGCGCAGACCCAGACCCCCATCCCCGTGCAGCAGGCCGCCGACCCCGACGCCGTCGCCTGCTCCCTTGAGAACCCCGAGTCCTGCGAGGCCTGCCAGTAATGCCCAGCAACCAGAACCTGCTCGACCCCGGCTTCGAGCTGACTCTGCGCCCGATGCGCTACCCCGACTTCTACGAGCGCTACCGGGACGCCATCAAGAACACCTGGACCGTCGAGGAGGTCGACCTCCACTCCGACGTCGCCGACCTCGCGAAGCTGACGCCGGCCGAACAGCACCTGATCGGCCGTCTGGTGGCCTTCTTCGCCACGGGCGACTCGATCGTCGCGAACAACCTGGTGCTCACGCTGTACAAGCACATCAACTCCCCGGAGGCGCGCCTGTACCTGTCGCGCCAGCTGTTCGAGGAGGCCGTGCACGTCCAGTTCTATCTGACGCTGCTCGACACCTACCTGCCCGACCCGGACGACCGTGCCGCCGCCTTCGCGGCCGTGGAGAACATCCCGTCGATCCGCGAGAAGGCCGGGTTCTGCTTCAAGTGGATCAACGAGGTGGAGAAGCTGGACCGCTTGGAGTCCAAGGCGGACCGCCGGCGCTTCCTGCTCAACCTCATCTGCTTCGCCGCGTGCATCGAGGGGCTGTTCTTCTACGGTGCCTTCGCGTACGTCTACTGGTTCCGCAGCCGCGGCCTGCTGCACGGTCTGGCCACCGGCACCAACTGGGTGTTCCGTGACGAGACGATGCACATGTCCTTCGCCTTCGACGTGGTCGACACCGTCCGCAAGGAGGAGCCGGACCTCTTCGACGAGGGGCTGCAGCAGCAGGTCACCGACATGCTGAAGGAGGCCGTCGAGGCCGAGCTGCAGTTCGCGCGCGACCTGTGCGGTGACGGCCTCCCGGGCATGAACACCGACTCGATGCGGCAGTACCTCGAGTGCGTCGCCGACCAGCGTCTGACGCGTCTCGGCTTCGCCCCGGTGTACGGCTCGGAGAACCCCTTCTCCTTCATGGAGCTGCAGGGTGTTCAGGAGCTGACGAACTTCTTCGAGCGCCGTCCCTCGGCGTACCAGGTCGCCGTGGAGGGCACGGTCGACCTGGACGAGGACTTCTGAGCCTCCTCCTTCCGCAGGTTGCCTCCACAGGCCTCCTGGGCCTCCCTGAGCTGCCGGTCGATGCGCCTGTCGCGCACGATGCCGAGCACGGACGGGAGGACCAGGAGGACCAGGATCCCCAGCGTGGCGAGCATTCCGATCAGGCCTTCGATCTGGTTTCCGTTCATGACACCACTGTCGCGCCGAATGCTCCTTACCGTGAGTGGCAGGACTGCCGCAGACCCTCGAATTACTGCCATCGACGAGGCACACTGGCAGCATGCTGAAGAACGTGGCCGCCGTGCTGCTGGACGGAGTGCATCCCTTCGAGCTGGGTGTCGTGTGCGAGGTGTTCGGCATCGACCGCAGCGACGAAGGGCTGCCGGTGTACGACTTCGCCGTGGTCTCGGCCGAGAGCGAGCAGCTGAGCACGCACGTCGGCGGACTGACCGTGTCGACGCCGTACGGCCTGGAGCGGCTGGAGGAGGCCGACCTGATCGCGGTGCCGGCCGGCAGCGACTACGTCACCCGGGACTACCCGCCCGCGCTGCTGGACGCCCTGGTGCGGGCCGTGGAGCGGGGCACCCGCGTGCTGAGCGTGTGCTCGGGCGTCTTCGTGCTCGGCGCGGCCGGACTGCTCGACGGCCGGCGGTGCAGTGTGCACTGGCGGCAGGCCAAAGAACTCGCGCTGCGCAACCCGCGGGCGATCATCGAGCCCGACGTCCTGTACGTGGACGAGGACCCGGTGATCACCTCCGCCGGCACCGCCGCCGGGATCGACGCCTGTCTGCACCTGGTGCGCAAGGAGCAGGGCCCGGAGGTCGCCAACAAGATCGCCCGCCGGATGGTGGTACCGCCGCACCGGGACGGCGGACAGGCGCAGTTCATCGAGCGGCCCCTGCCGAAGGCGCCCTGCGACACGGTCGGGGAGGTGCTGGCGTGGATGGAGGCCCACCTCGACCAGGAGGTGACCGTCGAGCAGCTCGCCGACCGCGCCCACATGTCCCCGCGCACCTTCGCCCGCCGCTTCCAGCAGGAGACGGGGACCACGCCCTACCGCTGGATCCTGCGCCAACGGGTGCTGCTGGCCCAGGAGTTGCTGGAGGCCACGGACGAGACGATGGACGCCATCGCCTGGCGCACCGGATTCGGTACGGCGGCCGCGCTGCGGCACCAGTTCGTCCGGGCGCTCGGGACGACCCCGAACGCCTACCGGCGCGCGTTCCGGGGCCCGCAGGCCGCCTGAGCGCGCGCCGGCCCAGGTGTCCTACCAGGGCATCGGCCGCAGCAGCAGGTCGTGCGGGCGCAGCGTGATACCCACCCGGGTGCTGTCGTTCGACCCGCTGACCTGCTCGAAGCGGTACTTCGCCGAGATCGCCGCGGTGATCAGGGTCAGCTGGGCCATGGAGAAGTGGTCGCTGGGGCACTTGCGGTTGCCGACGCTGAACGGGCTCATGGCGTACTTCGGCACCTGCCCCGCCCGCTCGGGCAGCCAGCGGTCGGGGTCGAAGTCGAGGTGGCGGTCGTAGGAACGGGCGTCACGCTGGACGGCGTACGGGCTGTAGACGATGTCCGCCCCGGCCGGAATGCGATAGCCCCCGAGGACGGTGTCGGTCACCGCGCGCCGCGTCAATATCCATACGGCGGGCCTGAGCCGCATGGCCTCGACGACGACATTGTTGGTGTGGGTGAGTGCGCGAACGTGCTCGAATCCGACCGGTCGACCACGCGTCACGGATTCGACCTCGGTCCGTACCTTCTCGGCGTGTTCCGGATGTTCCGCGAGGACCTGCAGCAGCCACATGATCGTGGACGCGACGGTTTCGCTGCCGGGCGTGAGTATCGCGACGACCTGGTCGTGGATCTCCTGTTCCCCGATGGGGTCGCCATTGTCGTCCTTCGCCTCCAGCAATGCCGTCAGCAAATCGTCCGGCTTTTGACCAGATGCCCTCCGCTCGGCGACGATCTCATCGACCAGCAGATGCAAATCGGCCAGGGCCCGGTTGAATTCGCGGTTGGCCGGGAACGGCAGCCGGTACAGCGGCCCGAGCGGGATCACCATCCTGCGGTACATCCCCCGGAAGACGGTGGCGAGGTCGACGCTGAGCCGCTCGGCGCGCTCGTCCATGTACTCGCCGCGCAGCAGACAGCGGGCGGCGATGCGGACGGCGACCCGGAAGGACTCGGAGGTGCAGTCGATGGTCTCGCCGGGCCGCCAGCGCTCGGTCAGCGCGTGCGCCTCCTCCTCCATGACCGGCCCGTAGCCCGGTATCGCGTCCAGCCGGAACGCGGGCTGGATGGTGCGCCGTTGGCGCCGGTGCCGGGGGCCGTTGGCGGTGGCCACGCCCTCCTTGCCGAGCAGCCCTTCGAGCGACTCCCACAGCGGGCCGTCGATCTTGAAGTCGGGGCTCAGGGCCAGCGCACCGGTGAGCGCCGGCGTGGTGACGGCGTACACCGTCTTGGGGCCGAGCCTGAGGCGTACGACGTCGCCGTGCTCGCGCAGCCGGGACATGAAGGCCAGCGGGTCCCGGACCAGCCTCAGGCCGTGCCCGAGGCCCGGTACGGCACCCCCGGCCAGGGGTGGTTCGCGCAGCTCGGTGGTCTCGGGGGCCACGGGCTTCACGGACTCGACGGTCATTTCTCACCTGCCGCTTCGTTGGTGACGTACGGGGGCGTGGACCGGTCGTCCCAGCTGTCCACCCGGTACCGGCCGGACTCGTGGTGGAACCAGTAGACGGAGCTGAACCAGTTGCGCATATTGCCGACACAGGTGCGGACGGCGACGCTCAATTCCTTGCCGCGGACCGTGCCGTCGTCGATCTCGTCGGCGAACCGCAGGGCGTCCCGCTCGGCGTCGAGGAATTCACTGATGCATTCCTCGACCCGGTACCTGACTTCGTCCACGGCTTCTTCGAGGGTCAACCCTTCATGACTGATGAGACTGATACCGAGATTGTGGACCTCGTCGCCCGCTATTTCCTTCGGCAGTGAGCACAGATCGTTGTACCAGGCGGCGAATTCCTGACTCAGCAGCGCGGCCCGGCGATAGGCCGGGTTTTTCCGTACACGGTCCGGGAGTTCACAGCCGGCACTCGGCTCGAGCAGGTCCGTCCATATCCAGTGCGCGAAGGTGTGCCGGCGCAGGGCGAGGTATTCCTCGACACCGGGCACATATCCCTCGGTGCGGTTGCGGAACTCGCGGTCGTAGGCCTCGATCACCGCGTGGAAGTGCCGGGCGAACCGCTGGTTCCAGGTGTGCGGCAGGAAGCCGTACAGCCGCCGCACACTGTCGGCGAAGGCCGCCACCAGTGGGTCGGGGTGGTGCAGATGGTGCCTGGGTGCGTCGAGTGCCGCGTGCAGGCGGTACCTCAGCCGCCGCCAGTCGCCCGTCCGGCCGTGGACGACGTAGCGGTCGTGGCGGTCGTCCCAGACGAAGAACCAGGCGCTGTAGTCGGCTATGGCCTGCAGGACCTCGTCCGGCGCGCCCGTGTAGTAGCCCGCCATGAGGTCGGTGTAGCACAGTCCGTCGGCATATTCCTGCACCTTGTCCGCCGGCATGAGCCGTTTTTCCAGCAACCAGCGCCGCGTCTTCTCCTGGAGCTGCGGCCAATACGGATGCAGTCGCCGGGGAAAGGCGGACTCGATCACCGGGAGTACCAGTGAGGGTGGGACTACGACCGCCGTCGGTGTCGCTGTGGTGCTGTGTGGGAAAGCTTGCACAGAACAGACCCCTCTCAGCCGCCAGGAGCGCACGCCCCTCCCGTTGTGCCGGGCGTGCGCCGTTGCGTATCCCGCACTTCCATTCAGCACCACAACTGACCGTCGTGGGAACGGATTTGCTTCACTCACTACCCCAAGATGCCGAGAATCTCCCCCCACGTGACCGATTAAGGATCACTAGGCACGTAGAAGCGATCGGTTGTGCGACGTACTGACGAGCGAACCGGGACATGCAAAGGGCGCCCGACCGGGAGTGATCCCGGCCGGGCGCCCCAACGTCCCAGCGTCGCCTAGTCGTTGGCGACCACGGGGTAACGTGGCTCGTTCTCGGCCATCTGCCGCAGCGCGTCCTTGCGGTCCCGCTTGGACAGGCGGTCGATGTAGAGGTAGCCGTAGAGGTGGTCGGTCTCGTGCTGCAAACAGCGTGCGAAGTAGCCGGTGCCGCGGACCTTGATCGGGTTGCCCTTCTCGTCCTGGCCGGTCACCTCGGCGTAGTCGGGACGCGCGAGCGGCGCGTACGCGGTCGGCACGGACAGGCAGCCCTCGTTGCTGTCGTCCAGCCGGCGCCGGTCGGCGGGCAGTTCGACGAGCTTCGGGTTGCACACCACGCCGACGTGCCGGACGCCCTCGTCGTCGGGGCAGTCGTAGACGAAGACCTTCCGGTCGACACCGATCTGGTTGGCGGCCAGGCCCACGCCCTCGGCGGTGCGCTGGCTGGCGAACATGTCGGCGACCAGCTGCTGCAGCTCCTCGCCGAACTCGGTGACGTCCTTGCACTCCTTGTGCAGCACCGGGTTGCCGACGACGGTGATCGGGCGCGAGGTACCGCGCTCCCGCCAGGCCGTCTCGCGCTCCTCGCAGTCCTCCGTGTCGACGACATAACCCTCGTCGTCGACGGGGAGCACGCCCGCGTGCTGCTGATCGGTGTCCTGCTGCGCCATGACCGACGTACGCCTTCCTGCACAAGAATCGAGAGTGAATGCTGATACAGGGTACGCGGGGCGTCCCGGCCGGGCGCGGGAACATGTCTGATACACGGCTGCGCCGCGGGCGCGACCGGGCACGGCGAAGCCGCGGCCGGACGCGCTCTTCAGCACACCTCTTCGAGATCCCGCCAGTCCCGCGAGTCCGGACTGTCCGCGACCCATCCGTCCAGCAGCCCGCGGACCAGCGAAGCCGGCGCGGCCACCCCGCACTCCCGCTCGGGCACCCACAGCTGCCCGTCCGTCCGGTGCCCCAGCGGCCCGGGATGACCCGGCTCGCTGTGGTCGTGCGGATCCAGATGCACCCCTTCGCCCTCGTCCGAAGGCATCTGGGACTCCGAGCACATCCGGCACAGCAGCCGCACCGAGGACGACCAGTCCTCCGCGGCGAACCCCGCGTCGGCGGCCAGCTGCTCCAGCGCGTCCCGGTCCGCCTCCGTGGCCGCCTCCAGCAGGACCACCCAGGTCGGGACGGGGGACGGCGCCCACAGCTCGATCTCGTCGAAGACCGGGTAGGAGTGGCCGGCGGACGTGGTGCGCTCGCCGTGCGGGACGCCGTCGTGCAGGACCACCTCGCCCCAGCGTCGCCCGGACGAGGGAAGCGGGATGGACAGCACCTCGATCCGGGCCGGGTCCAGCCTGCGGCCCCACACCACCTCGGCCTCACCCTCCGGGGAGAGCCGTACGGCCGCGCTGCCCAGTTCCATGCCGACGGGTTCACCGGAGAGGGCGGCACCGCCCCCGGCCTTCGACCGCGAGGCGCCGGGCACCTTCAGCCCGTACGCCTGCCAGGCGCGACGGGCCAGCGGCCAGTCCTGCAGGGCGGTCGCGGCGATGCCGACGTTCCACCAGTCGGGGGCGCCGGTCTCCCGGTCCAGGAGGGCCACGGCGCGCAGTCCGGCCGCGCGAGCCTGCTCCCAGTCGTGCCGGAACTTGTGCAGCAGCGCGAGGTTGAACCAGGACTCCGACAGCCAGGGCTCCAGGTCGGCGGCCCGTGTCAGCAGCTCGCCCGCGTCCTCGTACCGTCCGTCGCCGATCAGCGTGAACGCGCGGTCGGTGGCCTGCCGCCAGGAGGCGGAGGGCCGGTGCCGTCCCTTGCCGAAGATCCTCACGATTCCCGCCTGCCAGTTCCAGTTCCGCATAGTGGGCTGGCTTGTGCCCCCGGACACCCTCTCCCTCGCATCCAACCACGTGCTGTGGGAAAGGCGCTCATTACCCATGGGTTACCCAGCCACGGACGGGGTCAGACAGTGCCGTGCGTCTCCCCTTGCCCCCGGCCGGCCCGCTCCCGCGCCCTCCCCGGGGCCGGGCGAGGACCCGGGCGAGCGACTCCACGACCTCGGGGGCGTACTCCCCGGCGGTGCCGAGGCGCAACTCCTCCAGGGCCCGCAGGGCCCCCTCGGGCCCGGCGTCCCGGGTCTTCTCCTCGTAGGCGTTCACGGCCCGGACGATCCGCGCGGCGACCGGCTGCCCGGCGCAGGGGTCGGCCTGCCGCTCCACGACGACGGCGACCGCCGCGTCCACGCCGGTCTGCCGGACCACGGCCCCGCCGAGCAGGGCGATGCGCCGCTGCTCCTCGGGCGGCAGGCCGGCGGTGGCGCCGGCCGGGACCGGGTCGACCAGGCTGAGCTGTCCGATGTCGTGCATGAGGGCCGCGTACTCCAGCACGGTCAGCTCGGGTCCGGTCATGCCCAGGTCCCGGCCCACGGCGAGGCTGAGCGCGGCGACGCGGCGGGCATGTCCGGCAGGGGTGCATCCGGCGATCTCGGTGGCGCGGGCGAGCGAGGCGATGGTCTGCCGGTAGGTGGCGTGGACGGCCGCGTAGCGGCGGACGGAGAGCTGGGTGAGCAGCAGGGGCAGGCAGAACACGGGCAGCGCCCACAGTCCGGCGACGGCGACCGCGAGCGCCATCACCGCGCCGGTGGCGCACACGGCGGAGCCGATGCCGAGCAGCCCGCGCAGTTCCTCGCGCAGCAGCGGGCCGAACGGCCAGCGGGTGCGGCAGTGGGCGAGGGCGGCGGCGAGGACGGCGTCGCACAGGGCGGTGAGGGCGAGCAGGGTGACGAGGAGCAGGGCGTAGGCGGGGCCCGCCCAGGGGGCGAACACACCGCGGTTGTACAGGGGTTGGAAGCAGACGGCGGCGAAGCCGACGGTCAGCACGCGGCGGGCCAGGTGGTCGAGGGTGGCGGTGCGGCCGGACCAGATGTGCGGGACGGCGCCGAGCAGCGCGGCGACGAGGACGACGGTGACGACCTGGGCCGCGTCGTGCTCGGTGGGCCGCCCGGCGTCGGCGCCCAGGAGGGCGTACGACAGTGCTCCGGCGGCGCCGAGGGGCGCGGCCTGCCGTGCCGTGGCGCCGCTCCACCGGGCGAGTTCGCCGACGGCTATGAGCACCCCGAAGGCGAGCGCGACACCCCGGTCCTCCAGGCCGGTCCACAGGGTGACGGCGAGGGAGCCGGCCGCGGCGAGGGCGGCGGCACCGTGGACGAGTCGCAGAACGGTCATCGGGACGTCCCGGTGGTGGGGATTCGTTCCTCGGGCGCCGTGCCGTACGACGGCTCGTCGGCGGTGACCGCGGGGTGCCAGCCGTGGTCGCGCAGGGCGCGGACGAGCGCGGTGACCATGCGGGGGTCGAACTGGGACCCGGCGCAGCGCTCCAGCTCGGTGACGGCCGCCTCGACCGGGCGGGCCCTGCGGTAGGAGCGGGTGGAGGTCATCGCGTCGAAGGCGTCCGCGACGGCGACGATCCGGGCGCACTCGGGGATCTGCGTGCCGGTCAGGCCGTAGGGGTAGCCGCTGCCGTCGAGGCGTTCGTGGTGGTGCAGGATCGCCGCCCGGGCCTCGCCGAGGAAGGAGATCCCGCGGACCATCTCGTGACCGTACTCGGGATGCAGTTCGATGATCCGCCGCTCCTCGGGGGTGAGCGGTCCGTCCTTGCGCAGGAGCCGGGTGGGGACGCCCAGCTTGCCGACGTCGTGCAGGATGCCGGCGAAGCGCAGAACCTCGACGCGTTCGTCGTCCATGCCGAGTTCGCGGGCGATCATCACGGAGGCGTGTCCGACGCGTTCGCTGTGGCCGCGCGTGTAGCCGTCCTTGATGTCGACGGCCTGGACGAGGGCGCGGATGGTGGCCTGGTGGGCGACGCGTTCGCGGTGGTACTGGGCGAACACCCACGAGGAGACGTACATCGGCAGCAGTACGAGCAGCGCGGCGACCGGACCGTACGGGCTGCACCACAGCACGGCCATCATCAGCCCGGCGAGTCCGTGCACCGCCACCGGGGCGAGCGAGCGGGACAGCAGCCCGCACCAGGCCCGGAGCAGCGGCACGTTCCCCCACGGCGCGAACGGTGCGGGAGCCGCTCCCACGGCGACGGCGAGGATGCCGCCGTCGAGGATGGCGAGGATCACGCAGAAGGCGAGCACGGCCGCGCCGGCCGGCAGCAGCGGGTAGGGGAAGTCGCAGGCGGCGACGGCGTCCCGGCCACCGAGCGCCCCGTGCACCTGACCGGCGCCCCACACGGCGAGCGAGGGCTGCGCGGCCCGCCAGACGCGGCGCGGCAGCGCGGGCCCGTGCTCGACGGGGCACAGCAGGGCTGCCGGCAGCGGGACGAGCGCGGCGGCCGACGGGGGCAGCAGGAACGCACCGGCGAGCAGCACGGGGTAGAAGGTGCCGCCGAAGCGACGCCGTACGACGTACTCGCAGGCCACGTAGACCGCCGTGAGCAGGGCCAGCGCCCGCCAGGGGACGTGGGCCGCCGACACGGGCAAAACGCAGAGCACGGCCAGCAGGGCGACGCAGGCGACATAGCCGCGTGCCCTCGCCGGTAGCGCCTCCATCGCGTCCCTCCCCGAGCATGCCTGTCCAGGCTCGGAGCCTAGGGCGGAATGTCGGGGGCGCGTGGCCTATGACCTGAGGATTAGCACGTTCGGGTGATGACCCGGTGTTCAGCTCTCCGGAGCGGTCGCGGTCACGTCGTGCTCGGGCACGGTGTGACCGGAGCGGATCAGATCGATCCGCCCCATGACCTTGGCCCGCAGGTCGGCGGGTACGTCGTCATGTCCGCAGCACCGCTTGACCAGCTTCTTCACGGCCTGCTCCAGACCGTACTTCTCCAGGCACGGGGAGCATTCCTCGAAGTGGTGCTGGAACTTGTCGCGGTCGACGTCCGGCATCTCGCTGTCGAGGAACTCGTACAGGTGGTCGAGGACCTCACTGCAGTCCGTCTCGTGCGGCTCTCCGCAGCTCATGAGCCCGAGCCTTTCGCTTCGTTCGACTCTCCGGCGCCGGCCGGGACCAGCCCGCGTTCACGGGCGTAGTCCTCCAGCATGCCGCGCAGTTGACGGCGGCCCCGGTGCAGCCGGGACATCACCGTACCGATGGGTGTCCCCATGATGTCCGCGATCTCCTTGTACGCAAAGCCCTCTACGTCCGCGAGATAGACGGCGATGCGGAACTCCTCGGGGATCGCCTGCAGCGCTTCCTTCACGTCCGAGTCGGGCAGGTGGTCGAGCGCCTGCGACTCGGCGGAGCGCAGACCCGTCGACATGTGCGACTCGGCGCGGGCGAGCTGCCAGTCCTCGATCTCCTCGGCCGCGCTGCGCTGGGGTTCGCGCTGCTTCTTGCGGTACGAGTTGATGAAGGTGTTGGTGAGGATCCGGTACAGCCACGCCTTGAGGTTGGTGCCCTCGCGGAACTGGTGGAAGGACGCGTACGCCTTGGCGTAGGTCTCCTGCACCAGGTCCTCGGCGTCGGCCGGGTTGCGCGTCATGCGCAGCGCGGCCGAGTACATCTGGTCGAGGAATTCGAGCGCGTCCCGCTCGAAGCGCGCACTGCGCTCCGCGGTGGACTCGGAGGAAGCCTCCGCGCTCACGCCCTGGCCCTCGGGCAGCTCCGCCTGACCGTTGTCGGTCCCTGCGTCGGTCCCAGTGACCGGACCCACCTCCTCAAGATCCCGGGTGGGATCGAGACCGATCCCACTCGATTCGGAGGATAGAACACGACCCGTGTCTCCCGCCGCTCGAATAGGAGCGGTCCTTGCCGCGTGCAGCACCGTCCACTCCAGGTCAGCGCTGCGCTTGCGGCTCGAATCAGACTCTGCCGGGCGCAGCCCTTCCACGGGGCGGTGGTGGGCGGCGGGAGGGCAGATGGTCGAACCCATGCGGCGGACTTCCTCTCCTACGACATCGGTGCCGAGACCTCAGCACTTCTGTCCGCCACAACAGTGGGCCGCCGCACGGCATTCCCACCGGTCACCCGAGTGACGCGATCCACTCCACGACGGCGCCGGTGATGACCTCCAGGGCCCGCTCCTGCGTGATGTCGGCGCGCTTGGGGACGGCGAAGCCGTGGTCGCCGCGGTCCACCTCGACCAGCTCGAAGTCGCCCTCCGGGAACTCCTCGGGCCTGCCGAAGGGGTCGTTCCCGCCCTGCACCACCAGCGTCGGCACCCCGGCGCCGAGCAGCTCCTCGGCGCGGGACTTCTCCGGTCTGCCCGGCGGGTGCAGCGGGAAGCTGAGCGCGAGCACGGCGTGCGCGCCCAGCTCGGTGGCGGTACGGCAGGCGACCCGGGCGCCGGCGCTGCGCCCGCCGGAGATCACCGGCAGGCCGGGCCCCGCGAGCACGGGCCACACCCCGCGCCACCCGGTGTCCAGGGTCTTCGGCGCGGGCGCGACCTTCTTGCCCGCGACCCGCCACGGCTGCTCGACGAGGGCGACGCTCACCCCGTGCCCGGGCAGTGTCCCCGCGAGCGCCTGGAGGTCGCGCGCCTCGATGCCACCGCCCGCCCCATGGCTCACGGCCAGCACCAGCCGCGCCTTCTTCGCCCTGTGCCAGGTGACGCGTGCGCTCCCGGCCTCGGTCTCGACAGTCTCGATCACGCTAGAAGAGTGTGCCCTCTTCCGGTGCCTCCAGCTCCTTCAGCAGCTCCGGTCCGTTGTTGCGGACGTTGCTGACGGCCGTGGAGACCGGGTAGGCGCGCATCAGGCCGGCCGGGGGCGGGGCCAGCAGCTCGCGCAGGTCGTCCGGGTCGGTGCGGGAGGGATCCAGCCACGCGTCCCAGCGGTCCGGGGTGAGCATCAGCGGCATCCGGGGGTGGATCTCGGCGAGCGAGTACGGGCCCTGGGCGGGGGCCACCGCCAGCGGGGTCCGCTCCGCCTCCGTGGTGATCACCGAGCAGGTGACCCACCAGGCCTGCGGGTGGTCGTCGGGCAGCGTCCGGTCCCGCCAGAACTCGTACAGCCCGGCCATCGCGAACACCGAGCCGTCGGCGGGCAGCACAAAGTAGGGCTGCTTGCGCGGCCGCTTCTTCTTGCCCTCCACCTCCAGCTCCCGCTCCTGCTCGCCGGTGACCCACTCGAAGTAGCCGTCGGCGGGCAGCAGGCAGCGGCGGGCGGCGAAGGCGCGGCGGTAGGCGGGCTTCTCGTGGACGGTCTCCGCGCGGGCGTTGATCATCCGGGCGCCGCCCTCGGGCGTCTTGGCCCAGGAGGGCACCAGGCCCCACTTGAGCCTGCGCAGCTGGCGAACCGGACGCGGTGAGTCCGCGTCTTTCAGGGGACGGTCGAGGACGGCGTGGACCTCCTTGGTCGGAGCCACGTTGTAGTCCGGCTCCAGGGTCTCCTCGGGATCCCACTTCTCGATCTCAAAGATTCCTGCGAGATCCTCGGGCCTACGACTCGATGCATACCGTCCGCACATACGTGCCACACTGCCAGACTCCGCACGACCTGAGGGAGCCACTCGGACCCATGGACAGCCTCGCCGCCACCGCGCTGCCCGACCTCTGGGACCGGCTCACCGGCACCCAGCCCGATCCCGACCTGTGGGTGGTGCTGGCCACCCTGGCCGCCGCGCTCGCCGTGGTGGTCCCGTCCCCGCCGTGGCGGATATCCCGCAACGCGATCACCATCGCGCACGAGGGGGGCCACGGCCTGGTCGCCCTGCTCACCGGCCGGCAGCTCACCGGCATCCGCCTGCACTCCGACACCAGCGGCCTCACGGTCAGCCGGGGCAAGCCGTACGGCCTGGGCATGATCCTCACGGCCGCCGCGGGGTACACGGCGCCCTCGCTGCTGGGCCTGGGCGGGGCCGCCCTGCTGGCCGCCGGGCGCATCACACTGCTGCTGTGGGCGGCGACCGCGCTGCTGGTCGTGATGCTGGTGATGATCCGCAACGCGTACGGCGTGCTGACGGTCGTCCTCACGGGCGGTGCCTTCC
The DNA here is from genome assembly GCF_055569615.1 of Streptomyces sp. NPDC031379. Classification (NCBI taxonomy): domain Bacteria; kingdom Bacillati; phylum Actinomycetota; class Actinomycetes; order Kitasatosporales; family Streptomycetaceae; genus Streptomyces; species Streptomyces sp. NPDC031379. The sequence goes on from NZ_JBVIIT010000002.1 coordinate 22,399, forward strand.
TGCTGGTGTCCTGGCTGGCGGGGCCGCAGGTGCAGGCAGCCTTCGCGTACGCGGTGGTGTGGTTCCTGCTGTCCGGCGGGGTACGGCCCCCGTTCGAGCTGCAGGCCAAGCGGTCGCGGGGAGGGGCCGGGGACTCGGACGCGGACCAGTTGTCCCGCCTGACGCACGTGCCGGCGGGCCTGTGGCTGTTCCTGTTCCACGCGGTGTCGCTGTGCTCGCTGATCGGCGGCGGGCGCTGGCTGCTGGAAGGTTGACACCGGGCCCTCCTTATACAGTGGCCCCATGGCCCCGAACACCGCCCCTACCGCCCTCTGGCCCGCCCCGCACGCGAGCGGAGCCGTCGACGCGACGGTCCACGTGCCGGGGTCCAAGTCGGTCACCAACCGTGCCCTCGTCCTGGCCGCCCTGGCCTCCGAGCCCGGCTGGCTGCGCCGCCCGCTGCGCTCCCGCGACACGCTCCTGATGGCCGGTGCGCTCAGGGCCATGGGCGTGGAGATCGAGGAAGGGGTCGGACCCGACGGCACCGGCGAGGCCTGGCGGGTGCTGCCCACGGGCCTGCGCGGCCCGGCCACGGTCGACGTCGGCAACGCCGGCACCGTCATGCGCTTCCTGCCCCCGGTGGCCGCGCTCGCCGACGGCCCGATCCGCTTCGACGGGGACCCGAGGTCGTACGAGCGCCCCCTGAACGGCGTGATCGACGCGCTGCGTGTGCTCGGTGCCCGGATCGACGACGAGGGCCGGGGCGCGCTGCCGCTGACCGTGCACGGCGGCGGGGCCCTGGACGGCGGCCCGGTGTCGGTCGACGCCTCCTCGTCCTCCCAGTTCGTCTCGGCGCTGCTGCTGTCCGGGCCCCGCTTCAACCAGGGCGTCGAGGTCCGGCACACCGGCGCGACCCTGCCCTCCATGCCGCACATCCGGATGACGGTGGACATGCTGCGCGCGGTCGGCGCCCAGGTGGACACCCCGGAGTCGGGCGGCGAGCCGAACGTGTGGCGGGTGACGCCGGGCGCGCTGCTCGGCCGGGACCTGACGATCGAGCCGGATCTGTCGAACGCGCAGCCGTTCCTGGCGGCGGCCCTGGTCACGGGCGGCAAGGTGCTGATCCCGGACTGGCCTGCCCGTACCACCCAGCCGGGTGACCGGCTGCGGGAGATCTTCACCGAGATGGGCGGCTCCTGCGAACTCACCGAATACGGCCTGGTGTTCACCGGTTCGGGTGCCATCCACGGCATCGATGTCGACCTCGGCGACGTCGGCGAGCTGACCCCGGGCATCGCGGCGGTCGCCGCCCTCGCCGACTCCCCCTCGACCCTGCGGGGCGTGGCCCATCTGCGGCTGCACGAGACGGACCGGCTGGCCGCGCTCACCAAGGAGATCAACGAACTCGGCGGTGACGTGACCGAGACCGCCGACGGCCTGCACATCCGCCCGCGCCCGTTGCACGGCGGCACCTTCCACACCTACGAGGACCACCGCATGGCGACCGCCGGCGCGATCATCGGCCTGGCGGTCGAGGGCGTGCGCATCGAGAACGTGGCGACGACGGCGAAGACCTTGCCGGACTTCCCGGAGCTGTGGACCGGGATGCTCGGGCAGTAGGGACGTAACGCCATGCGCCGCTACGGCAAGCACACCGACGAGGACGACATCCGCAGCCGTCCCAACCGCAAGGGCAACCGGCCGCGGACGAACATCCGGCCCAAGCACGAGGACGCGGCCGAGGGCATGGTCCTCACCGTCGACCGGGGGCGGCTGACCTGCCTGGTCGACGACCGGGTGATCATGGCGATGAAGGCGCGCGAGCTGGGCCGCAAGGCGGCCGTCGTCGGCGACCGGGTGGCGCTGGTCGGCGATCTGTCCGGCAAGAAGGACACCCTCGCGCGGATCGTGCGCATCGAGGAGCGCACGTCGGTGCTGCGGCGCACGGCCGACGACGACGATCCGTTCGAGCGGGTGGTCGTCACCAACGCCGACCAGCTGGCGATCGTCACGGCCCTGGCCGACCCCGAGCCCCGCCCCCGCCTGATCGACCGCTGCCTGGTCGCGGCCTTCGACGGCGGTCTGGAGCCGCTGCTGGTGATGACCAAGTCGGACCTGGCCCCGCCGGACAAACTGCTCGAGCTGTACGGCGCCCTCGACATCCCGTACGTCGTCACCAGCCGGGAAGAGCTGGAGACCGGCGGCGCGGCGGACCGGGTGCGGGAGCATCTGAACGGCAGGATCACCGCGTTCGTGGGCCACTCGGGCGTGGGCAAGACGACCCTGGTCAACGCGCTCGTGCCGAAGGAGCGCCGGCGTACGACGGGCCATGTGAACGCGGTGACCGGCCGCGGCCGGCACACCACCACCTCCGCTCTCGCCCTGCCCCTGACGGGTGGGGACGGCTGGGTCGTCGACACTCCGGGGGTGCGGTCCTTCGGGCTCGCGCACATCGACCCGTCCCGGGTGATCCACGCCTTCCCCGACCTGGAGCCGGGTACCGAGGGCTGCCCGCGCGCGTGCAGTCACGACGAACCGGACTGCGCGCTGGACGCATGGGTCGAGGAGGGGCACGCGGACCCGGCGCGGCTGTACTCCCTGCGCCGGCTGCTGTCCACGCGGGAGCGCAGGGAAGGCGACTGAGCACCGCGTTGTTTGCCCGGGCCTGAGTCCGGCAAGTGCATAATCGCACCGAGCCGGAGATCCGGACCAACGGGAGGACAGCACATGGCGTGGCTGCTGGTCATAGTGGCCGGACTTCTGGAGACCGGATTCGCCGTGTGCCTGAAACTGTCGCACGGGTTCACCCGTCTGTGGCCGACGGTCGCGTTCGCGTCGTTCGCGCTCGGCAGCTTCGGCCTGCTGACCCTCTCGCTGAAGAAGCTCGACGTCGGCCCCGCCTACGCCGTGTGGACCGGGATCGGCGCGGCCGGCACCGCGATCTACGGCATGGTCTTCCTCGGTGACCTGGTGTCCACCCTGAAGATCGTCTCCATCAGCCTGGTCATCGTCGGCGTGATCGGGCTTCAGCTGTCGGGGTCGGCGCACTAGGGGGCGAGGCGTGGGGTCCACGGGGGACACGGATCCGTCCCGGCACCATGACCCGGGACACTGGCTGGTCGAGTTCACGGGCCGGATCCTGGTGGTCTGCCCGGGCTGCGGCGGACGCGCGCTGGTCGCTCCCCGGCCCGGACCGCCCCCGCCCCGGTACTTCAGCGAACTGCTGGTCCTGCCCCGCCGGCTGACCTGCGCGGGCTGCGGTGCGATCGCCCGCTGGACGCCGGGCACGCGCGACCGGGGGCTGGTCGCGGCCCGGCCGGGCGGCACCGAGGACCCCTTCTTCCGGCGGCCCCTGTGGCTGCAGACCCGGTGCGCCGGCCGCGTGCTGTGGGCCTACGACGAGGAGCACCTCGAAGCGCTGGCCGCGTACGTCGGCGCCGCGTTGCGCGAGCGGGGCGCAGCGCGTCCGACGATGGCGATGTTCGCGCGGCTGCCCCGGTGGATGAAGGAGTCCGGCCACCGCGCCGAGGTCATGGCCGGCCTCGACCGGCTGCGGGACCTGGCACGCCGTTCGGCACCCGCCGATCGCTCCGACGCCGCGCACGAACGCGGGGACCGTCCCCGGCACTACGGGGCCCTGTACTTCCGGGGCGGCCCGTACGAGGACGGCACCTGAGGCGACGGCCACGGCGTCCGTCCCCGATCGGCCGGCGCAGCGGGGCGCGGGGCGCGGCCGCCCTCACACCAGGTGCCGTGGGAGGACCACGCGGACCAGCTCCGCCATGCCACCGTCCCCGGGCGGCGCCGCCACGCAGGACAGCGCGAGGCGTACGACCAGCTCACAGGAGAGGGCCAGCTCGGCGGTGCCGGGCGGAGCGGCGGTGCCGGGCGGGGCGACAGCGCCGGGCGAGGCGGCAGCGCCGGGCGGGGCAGCGGCGCCGGGCGAGGCGGCAGCGCCGGGCGAGGCAGCGGCGCCCGACGGGGCGGCAGCGCCCGACGAGGCAGCGGCCCCCGACGAGGGAGCAGGCCACGGCGAGGCAGCAGCCCCCGACGAGGCAGCGGCCCCCGACGAGGGAGCAGGCCACGGCGAGGCAGCAGCCCCCGACGAGGCAGCGGCCCCCGGCGGGGCGGCGCCGGGCCCGGTGAGCGCGATCACCGCGCGGTCCCGCACGACCCGCACGAAGTCGCGGGGCGTCGGCAGCGGCCCGTCGGCCCGGCGCTGTGCGGGCACCGCGGAGGAGGACGGCACGCCGGCGAGCGGCGGCGCCGGCAGCCGCTCGCTCCAGGAGCCGGTGAGCATGGCCCGGACCAGCGCGTTGTCCCGGGCGGCGGCGGCCGTCCACTCGGCGGCGGCGGTGAGCCGCTCCCGGGGCTCGGCGGAACTGGCGAGCGCCCGCTCCACACCGGCGAGGTAGCCGTCGGCCTCCCGCCGCACCAAGGCCCGGGCCAGCCCGTCCTTGCTGCCGAACTCGTTGTACAGGGTCTGCCGGGACACCCCGGCCGCCGCGGCCACGTCGACCATCCGCACCGCGGACCACGGCCGGCGCGCAAGGGCCGTACAGGCGGCGTCCAGTAGCGATTCCCGGGCAGCAGGCATCCTCGCCTCCCTGGGGGCGGAGCGACTCTGCGCCCAGATTTGACGCGCTTGTATGCACTGTCAAGGGTTCGCGGCGGTGCAGGGGCGGGCTTCGGCCGCCGGGGCGCGCCGGTCACCCCCGCCCCTGGTGGCTTCGCACCGACCTCGGCAGATACCGTTCGTCACATGCCGGACTACCTCGACGACCTGCGCCTCGCCCACGTCCTCGCGGACGCCGCCGACGCCACCACCATGGACCGCTTCAAGGCCCTCGACCTGAAGGTGGAGACCAAGCCGGACATGACCCCGGTGAGCGAGGCGGACAAGGCGGCGGAAGAACTCATCCGCGGCCAGCTCCAGCGCGCCCGCCCGCGGGACGCGGTCCTCGGCGAGGAGTACGGCGTCGAGGGCACCGGCCCCCGCCGCTGGGTGATCGACCCGATCGACGGCACCAAGAACTACGTCCGCGGTGTTCCCGTCTGGGCCACGCTGATCTCCCTCATGGAGGCCGGAGAGGGCGGCTACCAGCCCGTCGTCGGCGTCGTCTCCGCGCCCGCCCTCGGCCGCCGCTGGTGGGCCGTGAAGGACCACGGCGCCTTCACCGGCCGCAACCTCACCTCCGCGGCCCGCATCCACGTCTCCCGCGTCGGCCAGCTCGCGGACGCCTCGTTCGCGTACTCCTCCCTCTCCGGCTGGGAGGAACAGGGCCGCCTCGACGGCTTCCTGGACCTGACCCGCCAGGTGTGGCGCACGCGCGCGTACGGCGACTTCTGGCCGTACATGATGGTCGCCGAGGGCTCCGTGGACTTCTGCGCCGAGCCGGAACTGTCGCTGTGGGACATGGCCGCCACCGCGATCGTCGTCACCGAGGCGGGCGGCACCTTCACCGGCCTCGACGGCCGCCCGGGTCCGCACAGCGGCAACGCCGCCGCGTCCAACGGCCTGCTGCACGACGAGCTGCTGGAGTACCTGAACCCGCGCCGCTGAGCGCCGCACTCCATCGCACACTCCCCCAACTACCGCCGCGCGCCCTCTTGTTGACCCTCCCTTTACCTGGCACTCTGAGCGCACCCCCACTTGTGAATTTGTGAATCCATGAACTATTCCATGGGTTCCCAAGGAGGTGGCTCATTCATGCTCGTCCGCGACGCCATGAGCACGCTGATACTCACCCTCGGACCCGCCCACACCCTCCGCCAGGCGGCCGCCCTGATGTCCGCTCGCCGCGTCGGGGCCGCCGTGGTCCTCGACCCCGACGCCGGCGGCATAGGCATCCTCACCGAACGCGACATCCTCAAGTCCGTCGGCCTCGGCCAGAACCCGGACACCGAACGCACCCACGCCCACACCACCACCGACGTCGTCTTCGCCAACCCGACCTGGTCCCTCCAGGAGGCCGCCCGCGCCATGACCCACGGCGGTTTCCGGCACCTGGTCGTCCTCGACAGCGGCGACGTGGCCGGCATCGTCTCGGTCCGCGACATCATCCGCTGCTGGCTCCCCGCGCCCGAACCCGCAACCGTGCCCTGAACATGCGAAGCGGGCCGGACCCCAGAGCACCGTGGGGTCCGGCCCGCCCAGCCGCGAAGGCGGCCGGCTCAGCCGCGCAGCGCCTGCACCGCCGCCTCCAGCCGCTTGCCGAAGTCGGCGTCGGCGTTGCGGAAGTTGCCGATCGCGCGCTCGACGATGTCCTCGCGGGAGACCTGCGAGATCGAGCCCGCGAGGTTGGCGATCAGGCGTTCCTTCTCCGCCTCCGACATCAGCCGGTAGAGGTTGCCCGCCTGCACGAAGTCGTCGTCCTCGGCGTGCGCCGGCGTCGGGTGGTCGCCGGTGCCGGCCGCGAAGCCGTCGAAGGGCTGCCACAGCGGGCGGCCGGTCTGCTGCGGTCCGCCGAAGCTGTTCGGCTCGTAGTTCTTCGCACCGCCGTGGCGGCCGTCGTAGAGATGGCCGTCACGGGAGTTGGTGCGCGCCTCGGTGGCGTGCGGGCGGTTCACCGGCAGATGGTCGGCGTTGATGCCGACGCGGTAGCGGTGCGCGTCGCCGTAGGCGAAGAGACGGCCCTGGAGCATCTTGTCGGGCGAGGGGCCGATGCCGGGCACGAAGTGCGCCGGGCTGAAGATCGACTGCTCGACCTCGGCGAAGACGTTCTGCGGGTTGCGGTTCAGCTCCAGCTTGCCGATCTCGATGACCGGGTAGTCCGCGTGCGGCCACACCTTGGTCAGGTCGAACGGGTTGAAGCGGTAGGAGGCCGCGTCGGCCGCCGGCATGATCTGCACGCCCACGGTCCAGCTCGGGAACTCGCCGCGCTCGATCGCCTCACGCAGGTCGCGCTGGTGCGAGTCGGGGTCCTTGCCCGCGAGCACCTCGGCCTCCTCGGCGGTGAGGTTCTTGATCCCCTGGTCGGTCTTGAAGTGGTACTTGACCCAGAAGACCTCGCCGGCCGCGTTGTTCCACTGGAAGGTGTGCGAGCCGAAGCCGTCCAGGTGGCGGTACGAGGCCGGGATGCCGCGGTCGCCGAACAGCCAGGTCACCTGGTGCGTGGCCTCGGGCGACAGGCTCCAGAAGTCCCAGACGTTGTCCGCCTCCTGGCTGCCCGTGTACGGGTCGCGCTTCTGGGTGTGGATGAAGTCGGGGAACTTGATCGCGTCCCGGACGAAGAACACCGGGGTGTTGTTGCCGACGAGGTCGTAGTTGCCCTCCTCGGTGTAGAACTTCAGCGAGAAGCCGCGCGGGTCGCGGACGGCGTCCGCCGCGCCGAGGTTGCCGGCCACGGTCGAGAAGCGCAGGAAGACCTCGGTCTCCTTGCCGGCCTCGGAGAGGAACGCGGCGCGCGTGTACTGCGTGACGTCGGCGGTCACCGTGAAGGTGCCGTAGGCACCGGCGCCGCGGGCGTGCACCACACGCTCCGGGATGCGCTCGCGGTTAAAGTGGGCCAGCTTCTCCAGGAGGAGCTGGTCCTGGACGAGCACCGGGCCGCCGACGCCTGCGGTCTCGCTGTTCTGGTTGTCGGCGACCGGGGCACCGGCCTCCGTGGTGAGCGGTCCCTGCGTCACGTGCGCCTCCTGCGTCATTACCGACTGGTCCTGTCCCATGGCCAAAGCCGTTCTCGATCCTACAATGGACTTTGTCTAAGTCAAACGGCTATCTAATCTCACACTCGTTCCCAAGCTGGTCCCCGCTGCTGTTAGGCTGATAGCCATGAGCGACCTTCTGGAACGGCTGCGTGGACGCGGATGGCGGATGACCGCGCAGCGGCGCGTGGTGGCCGAGGTCCTCGACGGCGAACACGTCCATCTGACGGCCGACGAGGTCCACGCGAGGGCTGTCGCGAAGCTGCCGGAGATCTCCCGGGCGACCGTCTACAACACGCTGGGCGAGCTGGTCTCCCTCGGCGAGGTGCTGGAAGTCTCGACGGACAAGCGCGCCAAGCGCTACGACCCGAACGCGCACCGCCCGCACCACCACCTGGTCTGCGCGCAGTGCGGCTCGATCCGCGACGTCCACCCCACGGGCAACCCGCTCGCCGACCTCCCCGACTCCGAGCGCTTCGGCTTCACGGTGTCGGACGTCGAGGTGACGTACCGCGGCCTGTGCCCGAACTGCACGACCGCGTGACGAGGGGGGCGTGAGCCCCCCTTTTTTCTGGCCAGGTGGCCAGGCCAGCCTGCCGCTCACACGACATGGCCACTTACGCGAAACGACCGAGTGCGGACGCGAAACGACCGAGGGCCGGAATCCATCTCTGGATTCCGGCCCTCGGCCTTCAGTAGCGGGGACAGGATTTGAACCTGCGACCTCTGGGTTATGAGCCCAGCGAGCTACCGAGCTGCTCCACCCCGCGTCGGTGAACACGACATTACGCGAGCGGAGCACCGAGAGGCAAATCCATTGGGGGCGGGGTGTCCGGCGTCACCCGCCGACCGAGCGAGACGGCTGGGCGGGCGGGAAGAATCCGCTCGAGCCCGCCGCGGCGTCACGCCGACAGCTCCTCCCGCAGCGCGTCCCGCAACCGCCCCGCCCGCTCGGCCACCTCGGCCGGTCCCAGGGCCACCGCCCTGTCCGCCCACTTCTGCCCCTCCGCCAGCTCGCCGCGACGCGCGTAGACAAGGGCCAGCCGCAAAGCCGCCCGGCCGTGCCCGGCGTCAGCGGCCCGCGTCCACCACACGGCGGCCTCCGGCTCGCTCCCCTCGCGCGCCAGCAGCAGCCCCAGATTGAAGGCACCGTTGCGCGAGCCGGCCTCCGCCGCCGCCCGGTACCACCGCGCCGCCTCGACCACGTCCCCCCGGGCAGCGGCCAGCATGCCCACCCGCACCTGCGCCCGCCGGTGCCCCTGGGACGCGGCCCGCTCGTACCACTCCTCGCACTCGGTCTTCTCGTGCACGACCTCCCCCAGCTCGTGCGCGGGCTCCGGCGGCCGCCGCGCGTCGAGCAGGGTGGCCAGCCGGTATGCGGCCTCGGCACTGCCGCCGCCGGCGGCGCACCGCAGATGCCGTTCGGCCTCCTGCTCGTCACCGTCGCGCAGCCGGGCGATCCCGACCTGCAACGCGGCCTCGGTGTGCCCGGCGGCCGCCGCCCGCTCGTACCAGCGCAGCGCCATCTCCGCGCCCTGCCCGGTGCCCCGCCCGGCGTACAGGATGCCGAGGTTGAACGCGGCGTCCACGCTGCCGGCCTCGGCGGCCTTGGAGAACCACGGCTCGGCCCCGGTCTTGTCGCCGCCCTGGAGCAGCAGGATGGCCAGCGCGTTGGCCGCCTCCCGGTGCCCGGCGTAGGCGGCCCGCCGGTACCACTGCTCGGCCTGCGCGGTCCGGCCCTGCTCGGCGCTGAGCAGGCCCAGGTTGTAGGCGCCGTTGTCGTCCCCGGCGTCCAGTGCGGCCCGGTACCAGCGCTCGGCGGTCTGCGTCTCCCCGCGCTCGGCGTGCAGGGCGCCGAGCGCGTTGGCCGCGTTGCCGTCGCCCTCCTGGGCCGCACGCAGCCACCACACGGCCGCGCTCTCGGTGTCACCGGCGTCCCGCAGCAGGAAGCCCAGGGCACAGGCGGCGCGCGGCTCGCCGTCCTTGGCGGAGGTCAGATACCAGCGCCCGGCCTCCTTCAGGTCCCCACGCTTCTCCAGGATCGCCCCGAGGTGCAGCGCGGCCCGCCGGTGGCCGCGGGCGGCGGCCTGCCGGTACCACTGCTCGACCTCTTCGACAGCGTTGTCCGCCCCGGCCTCGTCCTCGAGTCCGTCCCTGCGGTCCAGCGCGCGCGCCAGCCGGTAGGCGGCCTCGCGGTGCCCGCGCTCGGCGGCGGCCCGCATCCAGTGCTCGGCGCCGGCGTCCCCGCGGTGCTCCAGCAGGTCGGCGAGCGCGTAGGCGCCGAGGGCATGGCCCTGCTCGGCGGACTGGCGCAGCCAGTACTCGGCGGCCGGCTCGTCGCCGCGCTCGCGGTGATGGCGGCCCAGCGCGTGCGCGGCGGCGGCGGAACCGGCGACGGCGGCGATCCGCCACCAGCCGGCGGCCTCCTCGGGGTAGCCGCGCTGGTGCAGGAGGACGCCCAGGTTGTTGGCGGCGGCCCGGTCACCGGCCGCGGTGGCGGCCCGCAGGTGGGGTTCGGCTCCGTCGAGGTCGCCGCGGCGCAGCAGCATGGCTCCGAGGACGCTCATGGCCTCGGCGTCGCTGCTCTCGGCGGCCAGCCGAAGGCGCAGCTCCTCGGCGGCGTCCCCCATGTCGTCCCGTTCGTCGCGGGACGCCTCCCCCTCGGGAGGCTGCACAAATCGCCCTGTCTCGAACAGAGTTGCCTTGTCCCCCATAACGTCCATCGTCGCACCACCTGCAACCTGGGTATACCCGGTATACCGCAGCCCGTGAGGTCACTTCAGCGTTTTGTCGACATGCCCACAGAGAGACAAGTCAAACACAGAACCCCCAACTCCCCACGGCGGCGCGGCCGTCCCTCCCCTCCGGACATGAGTTCGCACACCACGAAGGCCCGGATCCCTGTAGGATCCGGGCCTTCGACTGCAGTAGCGGGGACAGGATTTGAACCTGCGACCTCTGGGTTATGAGCCCAGCGAGCTACCGAGCTGCTCCACCCCGCGCCGTTGCCTGGTAACCGTACCACGGCGCGGAGTGCCCTTGATCAACTCCCGCTCTTCTCGCCACTCCTATCGGTGTTCTTGTCGGCGTTCTCGCCACTCTTATCGGTGTTCTTGTCGGTGTTCTTGTCGGTGCCGGCTGCGGCTTCCGCCTCCTTGGCCCGCTCGAGCGCGTCCTTGAGGTCCTTCTGCGCCTTGTCGTACGCGGTCCAGTCCGGTCCGTCCGGCTGCTTCAGGGCCTCCTGCCCGGCGTCGAAGGCCTTCTGGGCGTCCTGAAGAGCCTGCTGGACGGTGGGGTTGGTGGACGACGGCGGCGGGTTGGTGGTGCCGGTGTCCGGTGGTGGGGTGGTCGTCCCCTTGGCTCCGAAGACCTTGTCGAGCGCCTCGCCGAGCGTGTTCTCGAACGCGGTCTTGCCCTCGTAGGTGACCAGCACCTTCCGCAGCAGCGGGTACTTGAGTCCGCCACCGCGTACGTAGACCGGCTCCACATAGAGCAGTCCCCCGTCCAGTGGCACGGTCAGCAGATTGCCGTACTCGACCTCCGAGTCACCGCCCTTGAGGAGCTTGATCGCGGCGGCGATGTCCTGTTCGGAGTTGAACTGGCTCTGGACCTGTCTGGGGCCGTCGACGGTCGTACTGGTCGGCAGTCTCAGAATTCTGATCTTGCCGTATTCGCTGCTGCCTGCCTCGGCGTCGACCGACATGAACGCGCTCAGGTTGTACCGGCCGTTCGGCGTGAACGTCGTCGACAGCGAGAACGCCTGCTGGGTCTGGTCCGGCATCTTCATGCTCAGGTAGTACGGCGGCACCGCGTTGCCCGACTTGTTGGTCGGGTCGTCCGGCACCTGCCAGACCTCGCTGCCGGTGAGGAACGTCTGCGCGTCCGTCACGTGGTAGCGGGTGAGCAGCTCGCGCTGGACCTTGAACAGGTCCTGCGGATAGCGCAGGTGCTCCATCAGGTCCTGGGAGATGGCGGTCTTCGGCTTCACCGTGCCGGGGAAGGCCTTCATCCAGGTCTTCAGCACCGGGTCCTTGGTGTCCCACTCGTACAGCTTGACGTCGCCGGTGTACGCGTCGACGGTCGCCTTCACCGAGTTGCGGATGTAGTTGACCTGGTTCTGCTGGGCCACCACCGCACGCGAGTTGTTCGTCGCGGTCAGCGAGTCGGCCGTGGTGTCACCGAGGGTCGTACGGGACGCGTACGGATAACCGTTGGTGGTCGTGTACGCGTCGACGATCCACTGGATGCGGTGGTTCACCACCGCCGGGTAGGCGTCGCCGTCGATGGTCAGCCAGGGGGCGACCGCCTCGACGCGCTCCTTGGGCGTGCGGTTGTACAGGATCCGCGAGCCCTTGCCGATCGCGCCGGAGTAGAGGATCTGCGGTTCGTTGAACGCCACCGCGTACGCGGCCCGGTTGATCGGGTTGTCGAGGTTGACCCCGCTCCCGCCCTGGTAGCTGGTGGTCTTCTCACCGTCGTTGTCGGAGTAGTCGATCTCCTTCTGGGGACCGCCGACGATGGAGTAGGTGGTGGTCTTCTCGCCGTAGTAGATCCGCTGCTGGTACGTGCCGAGGTCGCCCTGCGACGGCAGGTCGTACTCGGTGAAGACCGGCTCGCCGTTGGCGTTGGCCTCGGTGCCCTTGGCGGCGACCACGCCGTAGCCGTGCGTGTAGCGGAAGTGGTCGTTGATCCAGTTGTTCTTCGGGATGCCGTCCAGGTTCAGTTCGCGCAGACCGAGGACGGTGTCCTGCTCCTTGCCGTCCTTGGTGGGGTACCGGTCGACGTCCAGGTTGGTCGGGAACCCGTAGTAGTTCTTCATCTGCTGAAGCACCTGGAACGTCGGCGAGACGATGTTCGGGTCCATGATGCGGATGCTGGCCGCGTCGTCGACCTGGTCGCGCAGCTTGGTCTTGTCCTCGGTGGTGGACTTGCCCGCGTACTCGGTGACCTGCGCGTCGTCGATGCCGTACGCCTCGCGGGTCGCCTTGAGGTTCTTCTGGACGTACGGCGCTTCCTTGGCCTGCTCGTTGGGCTGGACCTGGAACTTCTGCACGATCGCCGGGTACAGGCCGCCGATCAGGATCGCCGAGAGGACCATCAGGCCGAAGCCGATGACCGGCAGCTGCCAGGTGCGCCGCCACAGGGTGGCGAAGAACAGCAGCGCGCAGATCACGGCGATGCAGAACAGGATCGTCTTGGCCGGCAGATAGGCGTTGGCGTCGACGTAGCGCAGGCCGGTCCAGTTGTCGGTCGCCTTGAAGTCGCTGGACTTGACGGCGAGGCCGTACCGGTCGAGCCAGTAGGCGACCGCCTTGAGGGCGACGAAGATGCCGAGCAGCACCGACAGGTGCCCGGTCGCGGCGGCCGTGGCCCGCGCGCCCGGGCTGGTGACGCGCAGCCCGCCGTACAGATAGTGGGTGAGCGCGGCGGCGATCAGGCTCAGGATGGCGGCGGCGAAGCCGAAGCCCAGCAGGAAGCGGTACCACGGCAGATCGAAGGCGTAGAAGGAGACGTCGAGGTGGAACTGCGGGTCCTTCTGGTGGAAGGGCACGCCGTTGACCCACATCAGCCAGGTCCGCCACTGGCTCGACGCCGAGGCGCCGGCGATGAGGCCGACCAGGGCGGTCACGGCGAGCAGCAGCCACTTCTTGTACGGCGCGATGCCCATCCGGTAGCGGTCGAGGCTCTGCTGCTCCATGGACATGGCGCTCAGCGGGGGCCGCAGCCGGTGCGCGAGCCAGATGTTGACCCCGACCGACACCGCCATCAGCAGGCCGAAGACGAAGAACAGGCCGATCTTGGTCCACAGGGTGGTGGTGAACACGGACGAGTAGTGCACCGACCGGTACCACAGCCAGTCCGTCCAGAAGCCCGCGAACATGGTGAACGCCATGCCGAGGACGGCCAGGACGCCCAGTGTCAAGAGCAGGGTCCTCACGCGCCGGGACGGGCGGCCCGCTCTGATCCGTGGCCCCGACGGGCCTCCGCCGCGGTCCGGCATCTGGAAAGCCAAGGTGCGCACCTCGAAGTCGCTGTCGATCCGTCAGGCCCTCGTGTTCGCGAGCCCGCCGTGGCCCCCCGTGATCGCGGGCCCACACCTATGCAACTTACTCACGGTTTACTCGGTTCCCGATTCCGGCCGGGAACGAGGCAGGATTGTGACCATGTCCAACACTCCCATGGCAGCGAGCCCGCTCACCCGGGCCGTACTCGAGATCGACGAGTACGCCTCCGGCCTCGGCTGGGACCAGCCCGCTCGCCTCTTCGCCCTCGTAGACACCGCACGGCTGCGGGTCCAGGAACCCTCGCTCGCGGCTCAGCTGGGCCTCGAGGACGAGCCCGAGACCACCGGTCTCACCCCGATCGAGCAGGACGAGATCCCGTCCGGAAAGCCGCTGGACGAGTTCCTCGGCACCATCGCCTGGCCCGACGCGGTCGTCGGCTGCGCGCTCACGGTGGAGCGCCTGATGCTGCCGCCGTCGGCCGAGGCGCAGGTCCCGCAGAACCTGAGCGAGGCCAGGCTGGCCAAGTGGGTGGCTGAGCACCCCGAGCGCCAGGAGGTCCGCATGACGGTCGCGGTGCTGCGCGACGGCAGCCGTGACTCGGCGCTGCGGCTGCGGGAGAAGGACTCCCCGACGGAGGTCCTGACCGGCCCGGACCTGGTTCCGGGTCTCGCGGAGGCCCTGTCCGCGACGTTCGCGGACTGACTCCCGGCGGTACGGCGATGGGGGCGCCCCAGGTCCACGGGGCGCCCCCAGCCGTGTCGCGGACCGCTCAGCCCTTGGTGGTGCACCTGGGCAGTGCCGCGGTGTTCCCGCCGCGGATGTCCTTCAGCGCGTCGAGCGCGTCCCCGATCGTCTTGACCTTGACCAGGGTGAGGCCGCTCGGGGTGTCCTCGGCGGCCGCGGCGCAGTTGTCGGCCGGCGTCAGGAAGTACCGGGCGCCCTTGTCGCGCGCGCCGACGGTCTTCATCTGGATGCCGCCGATGGGCCCGACGGTGCCGTTGTCGTCGATGGTCCCGGTGCCGGCGACGAATTTTCCGCCGGTGAGGTCGCCCGGGGTGAGCTTGTCGTAGATCCCGAGGGCGAACATCAGACCGGCGCTGGGCCCGCCGACGTCGGCGAGCTTGATGTCGATGGTGAACGGGAAGGTGTGGTCGGTCCCGGCGGAGATCCCGACGATGGCCCGCTTGGCGCCGCTGTCGTCGGAGGTCGTGGTCGTGATGGTCACGTCCCGCGTCCTGGTCGCCGTCCTGTTCGCCTTCTCGGCGGCGGCCTGCTCCTTGGCGGGGACGACGGTGAAGACGACGTCCTGACCGGGCTTGTGCTTGGTCACCAGCTTGGCGACGTCGGACGGCTGCTTGACCGCCGTGCCGTCCACCGCCTTGATCACGTCACCGGCGTGCAGCTCGCCCTCGGCCGGGGAGCCCTTGACGACGGTGGAGACGATCACCCAGGACTTCACCGGGACGCCCAGTTCCTTCAGGGCGGCGACCTTGGCGCTCTCCTGGGACTGGCTGAACTCCTCGGCGTTCTCCTGCGTGGACTGCTCCTCCGTCTTGCCGTCCGGGTAGAGCGTGTCGTGCGGGACGATCTTGCTGTCGTGCGCCAGCCAGCCGTAGACCGCCTCCACCAGGTTCATCCGGAAGTCGGCGCTGGTCACCCGGACGGTGGTCATGTTCAGGTGGCCGTCCGCCGGGTAGGTCTTGTGCCCGGAGATCTGCAGCACCGGCTCGCCGTCGTGGTCCCCCAGCGTGTTCACGGTCGGGCCGGGAGACATCTCCGAGTACGGCACGGGGATGAGCACTCCCGCGCACAGGAGCGCGATCAGCATCAGGGTGGAGGCGAGCATCGTCGCGGTGCGGCGTGGCATGCCACGACAGTACGGGACACCTCTGTCAGCGCACCGTCAGGGCACCCACGTCACGCGCCGTGCGCACCCGAGTCGGACTTCTCCATGGCCGCGCGGAAGCGGGCGTACCCGTCCAGCTCGGGACCGTCACTGCGCGCCTTGCGGGTCCGATTGGCCCAACTGCCCCACAGTCCGGCCGCTATCGCGGCCACGAGCGGAATCAGCAACCAGGCGAGCGCCGCCATGCCGACCTCCCAACCCCATGAGCGTCCGCAACTGACTGATCAGCAGATTAACCATCCGTACTGACAACGCTCACGGCAGGGTGCCGGTTACGCAACCCGGGGGGACCGTGCGCCGAATGTGACGCGCGTCAGGGGCGCCGACGTGGAAGTCAGCAGGCGCCGACCCACTCCTCGGTCCCGTCGGAGAACGTCTGGTGCTTCCAGATGGGCACCTCGTGCTTGAGGTCGTCGATCAGCTTGCGACAGGCGTCGAAAGCCTCCGCCCGGTGCGGACAGGCGACGGCCACGACCACGGCCAGATCGCCGACCCGCAGGTCCCCCACCCGGTGGACGGCGGCGAGCGCGCGCACCGGGTGGTCGGCGACGACCTTCTCGGCGATCCGCCGCATCTCGGCCTCGGCACTCGGATGGCAGGAATACCCGAGCGCGTTCACGTCGGCGCCCCCGTCGTGATTGCGCACCGTCCCCACGAACAGTGCGATGCCCCCGGCCGCCTCGTCCCCGACGGCCTGGAACACCTCGTCCACGGAGAGCGCGGTCTCCCGGATGCCGATCAGCTTGATGGGATCCTGAGCCGCCTGCTCACCCGGGTGCTCGTTCGCCTGTGCCATACCCCCATCCTGCCGCACACCTCCGGCACCCCGGAATACGACTTTCACCACGCGCGCGCGTGGTGGCGTTTGGAGTCTCCTACAGACACTTCCAGGTCCCCGGTGGGGGCCGCGGGCGGGGCCGGGGGACGGAGCCCCCTCGCCTCACACGCGCCGTCGCGCCTTCCGAGCGCGCCGCACGACAGCCGCCGCGCCCAGCAGAGCCACCGTCGCCCCCGCGGCCCCCGCGGCCGTCGCGTCCTTGCGGCCGAGGCGCCGCCCGGCGACCGTGTGCCGCCCGGAGACCTCCTCCAGCAGCTCCGCGAGCACGTCCTCGTTGGTCCACTTCGGCCGCCACCCGGCATCGTGCAGTCGGCTCCCGCTGACCACCCAGGGGTACATCGTGTAGGCCAGGTCGCCCGCCGGAGACGGCGTGAGCCCGATCCGGTGCAGCCGGGCCGCAGCGCCGAGCGCGACCGCGGAGGGCAGCTCCATCCGCCGGATCCCGCTCAGCTCCTCGACCTCCTCCTGCTCCAGCCAACCGTCGCAGCCGACGGCCAGTTCCCCGTCGACCTTCTCCAGGACGGCGTACTCGAGAGCGGCGCAGAGATCCTCGACGTGGCAGAACTGCCACGCGGGCCGCGAGCCGGCCACCACCAGCAGCCGGGGCGACTCGAAGTACCGGGTCAGCGCGGTGTCCGTGCCCCCGACCAGGACCGCCGGCCGCACGACGGTGACGTTCAGCCCCGGGTGAGCCCGAGGAGCACGGCGCGCCAGCCGCTCGATCTCCAGCAGGTCCCCGACGCCCGTGGCCTCGGCCGTGGCGCGCAGCTCGGCGTCCTCCGAGAGGGGCAGCTCGTTCTCCGGCAGCGCCCCGTAGACCATCGCGGACGTGCACAGCACCACCCGGTGCACCCCGGCCGCCGCGGCGGCGGTCAGCACGGTCTGCGTCCCCCGGACGTTGTAAGCCGTGCGGGCCGCCGGATCGGTCTCCAGGTCGAGGTCGAGCGCGAGGTGCACGACCACGTCCGCGCCCCGCAGCTTGTCCGCGATCGCCGGGTCGCGCACGTCGAGGATGTGCCACTGGGCGTCGGCGCACTCCCCGCGCCGCTCGTCGATGGCGATGACCCGCTTGATCTCCTCGGAGGCGGCGAGCCGCTCGGTGAGCAGGGCGCCGACCCCGGTGGCGGCGCCGGTGACCGCCACGACGGGCCCGCGCACGGCGGGAGGGGTTGAGAGGTTTCGCGCTGCGCGAACCTGCGGATCTGGGGAACTCACCGGGCGTCTCCAGCGGTTGTCTTCAGTACGAGCGCGGTTGACGCGCGCGTACCAGGTGCATCCATCCTGCCGCAGGCCTTCCGTGGGCGAAGCACCGAGGCCCGATCGGTCCCGGGTGTCTACGCTGGGTGGTGACGTCGGGCAGCCGCGCCGCCGGAGAGAACCGGTGGCCTTACCAGCCGAGGAACCCCGTGAGTGACACCCCATTCGGATTCGGCCTTCCGCCGGAGGAGCCGGAAGACGGCGACGAGGGCAAGAAGAAGGACCAGCAGAGCGGTGGTGGGCAGGGACCGGCCAATCCGTTCGGTTTCGGCGGTCTGCCCGGAGCCGGAGGCCTTGGCGGCCCCGGCGCCGACAATCCGCTCGCAGCCATGTTCGGTTCCCTGAACCCCACCGACCTGGGCGCCGCGTTCCAGCAGCTGGGCCAGATGCTCTCGTACGAGGGCGGCCCGGTGAACTGGGACATGGCCAAGCAGATCGCCCGCCAGACGGTCGCCCAGGGCGCCCCGGACGGCACCAAGGACGCCAGCGTGGGCCCGGCCGAGCGCAAGGCGGTCGAGGAGGCCGTCCGCCTGGCCGACCTGTGGCTGGACGACGTGACGTCCCTGCCGTCGGGCTCCGCCTCGGCGGTGGCCTGGTCCCGCGCGGAGTGGGTCGAGGCGACCCTGCCCGCGTGGCAGGAGCTGGTGGACCCGGTCGCCGAGCGGGTCGGCGCGGCCATGGGCGATGTCCTGCCGGAGGAGATGCAGGCCATGGCGGGCCCGCTGATCGGCATGATGCGCTCGATGGGCGGCGCCATGTTCGGCACGCAGATCGGGCAGGCCGTCGGCGTCCTCGCGGGCGAGGTCGTCGGTTCCACGGACATCGGCCTGCCGCTGGGCCCGGCCCGCAAGGCCGCCCTGCTCCCGGCCAACGTCGAGACCTTCGGCAAGGACCTCGGCGTCCCGCAGGAGGAGGTGCGGCTCTACCTGGCCCTGCGCGAGGCCGCGCACCAGCGCCTGTTCGCGCACGTGCCGTGGCTGCGCTCGCACCTGTTCGGCGCGGTCGACGGCTACGCCCGCGGGATCAAGGTCGACACGGCCAAGCTCGAGGACGTGGTCGGCCAGTTCGACCCGCAGAACCCGGAGCAGCTGCAGGACGCCCTGCAGCAGGGGATGTTCCAGCCGGAGGACACGCCCGAGCAGAAGGCCGCGCTGGCCCGTCTGGAGACCGCTCTGGCCCTCGTCGAGGGCTGGGTGGACGCGGTGGTCCACGCGGCCGCGAAGCCGCGCCTGTCGTCCGCCGACGCCCTGCGCGAGACCCTGCGCCGTCGCCGCGCGACCGGCGGCCCGGCGGAGCAGACGTTCGCCACGCTGATCGGCCTGCAGCTGCGTCCGCGCCGGCTGCGCGACGCCTCCCGCCTGTGGGCCTCGCTCACGGACGCGCGCGGGGTCGACGGCCGGGACGCGCTGTGGCACCACCCGGACATGCTGCCGACCGCGACCGACCTGGACGACCCGGACGGCTTCGTCCACCGCGAGCAGCTGGACTTCTCCGAGCTGGACAGGATGCTCGGCGAGGCGGCGGGCGGCTCCCAGGGCAAGCCCGACCTGCGCAAGAAGGACGACGAGGCCGAGGGCGACGACGCCGAGTGAGCCTGCACGACGACGCGGTCCTCGTTCTCAAGGGGTACGAGGGCCAGGCCGAGCTGCGTCAGGCCTACCTGGACCACCTGGCCGCCCACCCGGACGGCATGTGGAAGTCCTGCGAGGACGGGCACATCACGGCGAGCGCACTGGTGATCGACCCCGAGCGCGGCCGGGTGCTGCTCACCCTGCACAGGAAGCTGCGGATGTGGCTGCAGATGGGCGGCCACTGCGAGCCGGGCGATCCCGGCCTGGAGGCGGCTGCCCTGCGTGAGGCGACCGAGGAGTCCGGCATCGCCGGGCTGACGCTGCTGCCCGGCGGCCCGGTGCGCCTGGACCGGCATCCGATCCCGCCGCCGTGTCACTGTCACTACGACGTCCAGTACGCGGTTCTCGCCCCGAGCGAGGCCGAGCACGCGATCAGCGACGAGTCCCTCGACCTGCGCTGGTTCGCCTACGACGAGGTGGCGGACGTGGCCGACGGGTCCGTCGTGCGGCTGCTCGACGCGACGCGCGCCCGGCTCTGACGTGTGAGGGGCGGCCGCTCGGGCGGCCGCCCCTCACGTCTGCGTTCCGGGCGGTCAGCTCCAGACGTTGCCCTGGTTCTGTCCGCGCGCCCCCTGCTGCCCCATGCCGAACTGGGCGGCGAGGCCCTGGCCGATCTGCGCGTTCTGCGGCGGCAGCAGCTCACTGGGCTGCACCAGGGCGAATCCGGAGCCCATGAAGCTCAGCTCCCAGCCCTCACCGGTGCTGCCGCGCCGGCGCCAGACGCCGGACGAGTGCGTCTGGGCCTGCATCTGCACGCGCAGCCCTGTGGACCAGGCGACGATCGCGTCGGCGTCGCAGTTGACGTACTTGTCGGGCGTGACCTGCATCAGCAGGGGCGCGCCGGAGGTCATCAGGGCGACCTTGCCGCGTCCGGTGATGTTCAGCTGGTACTTCCCGGAGCCAGAGATGCCGTAGAGGCTGTCGACGGCGATGACCTCGTGGTGCAGCGACGAGTCCATGGCGAGGACGTAGGAGCTGTCGACGGTCAGCCCGTCCTGCTCGACGTCCATGATGTGCACGTGCTGGGCGAGGTTGGCGAGGTAGACCGTGCCCTGTCCGTGACAGCGCATCAGGTCCAGGCCCTCACCGGTGTGCGCACGCGCGCGTGACTGGTTGTTGCTGCGGTACTCGGCGTCGAACTCGACGAGTCCCTGGTAGGCGACCATGGTGCCCTTGCGGGCGAGGAGGTCGTCGTGGCCCTCCAGGGTGATGCGGAGCATCTGCTTGTTCTGCAGGCTCCAGCGCTCCTGGCTCTGCAGGTCGTTGTGGGCGAAAAGCGGGCTCTGCATGGTGTTCTGGCTCCCCCTCAGCCCCGGATCCGGAGGCGGTCGGTGCTGTCCTCGCTGGGCTGGACGACGACGATGCCCTGGCCGGAGAAGGCCATCTGGTAGGCCTCGCCGCTGCCCCGGCCGATCAGCGACTGCGCCTTGAAGCTGCGCTTGCCCTTGACCTTCAGGTTCGGGGACCAGGCGACGAGCGCGTCCGGGTCGACGTACGTCTCGTCGTCGCCGCCGCCGCAGTCCACGACGATCGGCTTGCCCCGGGAGGTCAGCGCGACCCAGCCCTGTCCGGAGATCCTCGTGTTCCACAGGCCCTGTCCGGCGAACTTCGCGAGCCCCTTGACGCGCTCCACACCCCAGGTGAGGTGGGCGTCGAAGGCGAGCAGGTTGGTGGCGTTGACGGAGATGCCGTCGCCGTTGAGGTTGATCACGACGACGTCGGCGCCGTAGTCGGCGAGGTAGAGCAGGCCGTCGCCGGAGCACTTCATCAGCGGGGCGCCCTCGCCGGTGACCCAGTCACGGGCGATCTGGCGGACGGCCGGCGGGTTGGGCTCGTACTGGACGAAGCCTTCGTAGGCGACCATCGACCCCACGCGCGCGAGGAGGTCGTTCCCGGTCTGCATGGCGACCTTCAGCATGTGGTTGCCGTGGTTCTCCATGCGGGCGGTGACGGGTGCGGGAGCGTAGCCCGCGAGCGGCTGGTTCATGACGGGCTCCCTCAGACCTCGTACGGCTGGACGACGATGAAGTTGCCGGGTGCGCCCCGGAACTGCAGGTTGACGCTCTCCCCGGTGTCGCCCGGGTAGGCGTTGCGGCGCATCCGGACCTGGCTGGAGACGATCACCTGGGAGGCGGCCGACCAGGCGACCACGGCGTTGCAGTCGGCGAACGTCGTCGGCGTCACGGGCAGCACGACCGGAGTGCCGTGCGTCTTGACGACGATCGTGCCGGTGCCCTGGAACTGCATCGTGAACAGCGCGCCGCCCGGGATGCCGTGCCCTTCGACGCGGCGGACCTCGTACTGCAGGCTCTCGTCGAAGGCGAGGACGTTCTCCGCGGAGACGCAGATCGCGTCGCCCTGCAGCTCGACCGGGTGCAGGTGGGTGGAGTTCTCGGCGAGGAACACCTGGCCCTGGCCGGTGCAGCGCATCAGCTGCATCTCCTGGCCGGTGGCGTTGCCCACGATCCGGCCGGCGAAGCCCGCACCCTTGTAGCTGAAGTCGACCTTGCCCTGGTAGAGCACCATGCTGCCCTGCCGGGCCAGCACGGGCTGGCCGCCGATGCCGAGGTCGACGCGGATGAGCTTCTTGTTCTGCTGCGTCCAGCGCTGCCCGGTGGGCGTCTCCTTGAACGTCTGGAGCGCCGCCGTCACACCGGCGCCGCCCTGGGGGGCGCCCTGCGGCACTCCGTAGGGGGCGGCCTGCTGGCCGGGGACCTGGCCGTAGCCGGGGGGCATCGGCGCACCGGGCTGGCCGCCGTGGGAGGGCGGCTGCTGGCCGTAGCCCGGCGGCATCGGCGCGCTGGGCTGGCCGCCGTACGAGGGCGGCTGCGGCTGGCCGTAGGGCGCGGGCGCCGGGGCCGGGGGCGGGACGGCGCCACCGGCGGGCGGGGTCAGGGGGGCGACGATCGTCGGCGCCGCGTGCACGTTCGGCGCGGGCGCCGGTGGCGGGGTGTGGCCGGGCGGCGGCGCGAAGCCCTGCGGGGCGGGCTGCGGCGCGGGAGCCGGGGCCGGAGCGGGCGCGGCCGGGGCACCGAACGCGGGCGGCGCACTGGACTGGGCGGGCGGGGCGAAACCGGGCGCGGCGGACTGCGGCTGCTGCGGGGCCGCGGGCGCCTCCTCCTCCAGCACCTCGCCGCCGAAGTTCTTCAGCAGCGCGTCCAGGCCGCCGTCGAAGCCCTGTCCGACGGCGGCGAACCGCCAGCCGTCCTTGAAGTAGAAGTCACCGAGCATCACGGCCCGCTCGGTGGAGAACTCCGAGCCGTTGAAGGAGTACCGGGCGACCTCCTCGCCGCCCGCCACGATGCGCAGGTATCCGGGCGCGATCTGCGACATCTGTCCGGCGCCGTCGACGGTGGCCGTGAAGGACAGCTTGCGGATCTGCACCGGGATCCGGTCGAGCGTGATCCGGAACGACTCGGTGTCGCCCGCCTGGGCACCCAGCAGCTGGACGGACTCCTCCGGGGACTTCGGCTGGTTGAAGAAGACGAAGTACCGGTCGTCGGACAGGCGCTCGTCGGCGTCCAGACCGAAGCAGCTGATGTCGAAGGTCAGTCCGGGGGCGGAGATCTGCACGCCTACGTACAGATCCGTGCCCGCCGTGAGGTCACTGATCCTGGCCTTGTGGCCGCGTTGGAATTCCCTGGCCATGCGTTACGACCGTCCCCCATCCCGAATGCGAGTGCGTCGCGCCAGGCTAACGGCAATGGCCGACATCGACCCCCGTCGGGCCTGGTCGGTACAGAGCCGGTACACAACTGCACCCGACCGCTCACCCGGGCGGCCGGAACGCTCACTCGTCGCGCGCGCCGGGCACGTGCGGCAGCCGGCCGGCGGCGACGACCCCTTCGAGGTAGCCGCGGGCCCGCTCGGTGCGCGGATAGGCGTCCAGCAGCCGCCAGAAGTCGGGCCCATGACCGGGGACCAGCAGATGCGCCAGCTCGTGGCAGAGCACGTAGTCGACGACGTACTCCGGCATGCCCTGCAGGCGGTGCGAGAGGCGGATGCTGCCCTCGGCGGGGGTGCACGAACCCCAGCGGGTGTTCTGGTTGGTGACCCAGCGCACGGAGGCGGGCCGGGCCCGGCCGCCGAAGTACTGCGCCGACAACCGCTCGGCGCGCTCGGCGAGCTGGGCGTCGCCGAGCAGCCGCTTGCTCTCCTGGGCGGCGAGTTTGTCGAGCATGACGGTCACCCAGCGCTGCTCCTCCGCCTGCGACATCCGGGCGGGGATCAGCACGACGGTGCGATCGCCCTCGCGGTACGCGGAGACCGTCCGGCGGCGCCGGGTACTCCTGCGGACCTCGATCGCGCTCGCCCCCGAGCCGCCGGGCGGCTGGCTCGTCGTGCTGCGCTGTGACTTTCCGGCGCGGTGCAGTGGGTCGGCGGGCACGCCCCGACGTTACCCGCTGGGCATGGGCAAAGTCCCGGCTCCGGGTCGGTTCGATGCCGATCCCCCACCATGCGTTTGATTCGTACGACGGGCCCACTCGCCCGTTTTGCACCACTTCACCCGACTGGTTTATATGACGAACATCCCCTGCCTGTGGACAACCTTCAGCGTCCGACGCACAAGCCAGGCATGCTGGCAGGCGTCGGCGGAGAGCTACCGAATCCGCCGGTGAACGGGCATTCCGTGATGTCTCAGGACGTCTCCATGGATACGGGGGCCAGACATGCATCCGATGGTGAAGCCGGCGCTGCGGCGCGGCTGGCGTGATCTCAACACCGTGCAGTTCGGGATGACCCCGGCGCACGCACTGACACTGGGGCCGATGGACACGGCCGCGGGCAGCTTCCTGGAGCTGCTCAACGGCACCCGGGGGCTGCCCCTGCTGCGCCAGGAGGGACGCCGCATGGACCTGCCGGACGGCCAGGTCGACGCGCTGGTGGAGCGGCTGGCGCGGGCGGGCCTCGTCGACGACGCGCGCGGCGGCGGACCGGCCGCGGACGCCTTGCGGGAGAAGGAGGAGGTCCTGCGGCGGCTGCGCCCGGACCTCGCGTCGCTGACCCTGACCACCGCGGAACCGGGCGGCGCGCTCGCCCGGCTCGCCGCCCGCCGTGCGCTGCGGGTGCAGGTGCGCGGCGCCGGGCGGGTCGGCGCCGTGCTGGCGTCGGTGCTCTCGGCCGCCGGTGTCGGCGAGGTCGACGTACGCGACGTGGGCCGCGTGGAGCCCTGGGACGTGGCACCGGGTGGGCTGCCCCCGGAGTCTCTCGGCGAGCGCCGGGACGCGGCGGCGCGGGCCGCCGTCCGCCGCGCGGCACCGGACCGCCCACCGCGCCGCCCCCGCTCCTCCGGCTCCGGTGCCGGCACCGGCACCGGCACCGAGGAACCCGGCCTGTCCCTGGTGATCCTCACGCCCCGGGACGACGTGGCCGTGCACGCACCCGATCCGTTCACGGCCGAGCCGCTCATGGCCTCCGGAACGCCCCACCTGTACGCCGGCGTCGTGGAGGGCACGGGCGTCGTCGGTCCGCTGGTCCTACCCGGCGAGTCGAGCTGCGCCGGCTGCCTGCACGAGAACCGCACGGACCGGGATCCCGCCTGGCCCCGGCTGATCTCCCAGTGGCGGTCCGGCCGGGCCCGCCGGGTAGGGGCCTGTGATGTGACACTGGCCACGACGGTCGCGGGACTGGCCGCGGCGCACGCCCTGGCCTTCCTCGACGACGAGTCGCCATCCGGCGTCGGAGTCCGCTGGGAGGTGTCCGTACCCGGTCTGAACTGGCACTCCCGGCCGGTCTGGCCACATCCGGCATGCGGATGCGGTGCGGCGGAGAAAGGTAAAGGGGAGCACTCCTCAACCGGCGGGCAGCCGCGCGAGACAATGGCGGTGCAACGGCCGTCGACGGAGCGGCGACGCGAGGCAGGCGCAGCGCGGCCGACTGGGACTTGGAGGGCGCATGTCTGATCTTCCCCGCAAGGCGGTCACCCGTACCGCCAAGCTCGCCGCGCTCCCGCTCGGCTTCGCCGGCCGGGCGACCTGGGGGCTGGGCAAAAGGATCGTGGGCGAGTCCGCGGAGATCGTCGGCCGGGAGCTGCAACAGCGCACGGCGGAGCAACTGTTCAAGGTGCTCGGAGAACTCAAGGGCGGTGCGATGAAGTTCGGACAGGCCCTGTCCGTCTTCGAGTCCGCGCTGCCCGAGGAGATCGCCGGCCCCTACCGCGCGGCCCTGACCAAGCTCCAGGAGGCGGCACCGCCGATGCCGACCCGCACGGTGCACGCCGTGCTGGAGGAGCGGCTGGGGCCGGACTGGCGCGACCTGTTCGAGGAGTTCGAGGACAAGCCGGCGGCCGCGGCCTCGATCGGCCAGGTGCACCGGGCGGTGTGGCACGACGGACGCGAGGTGGCCGTCAAGGTGCAGTACCCGGGCGCCGGCGAGGCCCTGCTGTCCGACCTCAGCCAACTGAGCCGCTTCGCACGGCTGTTGGGGCCGCTCATCCCGGGCATGGACATCAAGCCGCTCATCATGGAACTGAAGGACCGCGTCTCCGAGGAGCTGGACTACGGGCTGGAGGCCCAGGCCCAGAGCGCGCACGCGGAGGAGTTCGCGGACGACCCGGACGTGGTGGTGCCGGCGGTGGTGCACCAGTGCGAGCAGATCCTGGTCACCGAGTGGATCGACGGCATCCCGCTGTCGGAGATCATCGCGGACGGCACCGAGGAGCAGCGCGACCGGGCCGGCCAGCTGCTCGCCCGCTTCCTGTTCTCGGGCCCGGCCCGCACCGGCCTGCTGCACGCGGACCCCCATCCGGGCAACTTCCGTCTGCTGCCCGGCGGACCGGCCGGCGAGGAGGACTGGCGCCTGGGCGTCCTGGACTTCGGCACGGTCGACCGGCTCCCCGGTGGGCTGCCCCTGCCGATCGGCGTCTCTCTACGGTTGACGCTGGACGGCGACGCCGAGACGGTCTACGAACTCCTCTGCGAGGAAGGGTTCGTGAAGGAGTCCATAGAGCTGGACCCCGACGCGGTGCTGGACTACCTGCTGCCGATCATCGAGCCGGCCCGGGTGGAGGCGTTCACCTTCACCCGCTCCTGGATGCGCAGCCAGGCCGCCCGTATCGCCGACCCCCGCTCCCCCGCCTATCAGCTGGGCAAGCGGCTCAACCTGCCGCCGGCCTATCTGCTGATCCACCGGGTGACCCTCAGCACGATCGGGGTGCTGTGCCAGCTGGGCGCCACGGTGCGGCTGCGCGAGGAACTGCAGGAGTGGCTCCCGGGCTTCCTGCCCGAGGACGAACCGACCGAGGAGGAACCGGCGGGCGCATGACCGACGGTCACCGTCCCCGGACCGACCGCCCCTGACCTACGGGTGCCGCCCCGGCGTCACCCGGCCCCGGGGCCGACCGGCCGACGGTGGCCGCACTCGATCTCGTTGCCGTCGACATCGGTGACGTACCCGATGGAGCCGTTGCTGTGCACCGTCACCGACCCCGGCCGGTATTCGACCTCGAAGGGCTCGTTGCCGCGCGTCGTCCCGGACCAGGGACGGTCACCGTCCGACCAGCCGACCGTCCGGACCACGAACGTCTCGCCGGGAAGCAGCCAGTGGTCGCTTCCGTACGGCTCCAGAACGAGTTCCAGCAGTTCCTCGCCGTTGTTCTCGATCCTGAGACGTGCCTCGGGCTCGTCCTGTGCCGCCACCGTTCCCCCGTCGTCCAGCAGACCGCTCCGAAAGCAGCGTAGCGGCAGGCTCACCCCCTCGCCGGAAGGGGGCTCACCACCAGGACGAGTCCAGTCGGCCCTCGATCGCCCGCAGGTTCTCCCTGGAGCAGTTCTCGCAGAAGTACTGGCGGATGCCGTTCTCCACGGAGCAGGTCCAGGTGACCGGCTGAGGGCCGTCGGCCGGGGTGCCGCAGCGGGCGCAGACGAGTGGGCGGCGCTCCGGGCCGGAGCCGCCCTGATCACTGCCTCCGGGAAGACTCGTCACCCGGCGACGATAACCCCGCGGCCGGCGGTTCGCCGTGCGCAACGCACCGCGGGGGCCGGTCCGTTCGGCCGGACCGGCCCCCGCGGGGATGGCGTCGCCTCCCTGAGCCGGGAGGCCGTCGCTTCTCAGGCGTGCTGGTTACTGCATGACGGCCATGGCGAGCGCGCGGCGGGCGCGCAGCGAGGCGCGCTCGGCCCGGCGCTGCATCCGCTGGGCGACCGCCAGGCGCATGGCCCGGCGTTCGCGCACGGCCTCATGAAGCCGCTCGTGCATATGCGCACGGGCCAGGGCTTCTTGCATGAGTTGCATTTCTCGGTTCCTGTTCTGACGCGCTTCGGTCGCGCCGGTGGTGGTGAAGTCTGGGGTCGCGGAGCCGGTGGGCTCGCTGGTGGACGGCTTCATCGGGGCCTGCTTCTTGGGGTCGTGCGTGAGGGGGCGATCGATCGTTCCTGCGGTGTTCATGCCGTGACCGGGTTCTTCCTCGGGCGACCACGCGGCCGCTTCCGGGCGACGACGACACCCTGGACGAACAGCTCGCCACCCCAGACGCCCCAGGGCTCACGCCGCTCCTTGGCGCCGGCGAGGCAGGCCTCCATCAGCGGGCAGGTACGGCAGAGGGACTTGGCGTACTCGACGTCCGCGGGCGACTCGGCGAAGAAGACCTCCGGGTCGTAGGAGCGGCACGGGACCGGTACGCCGAGGTTCTCGATGGCGTCGTCGAGCGCGGTGAGCGCGGTGAGGGGGGTCAAGGTGGAGTCCTCCGTGAGGCCGGGCGGGGGGATCGTTTGTGAAGGCGGTACGGACGGGGCGTGCGCTTCGAGTTGCACGGTTCGTCTTCCTCGTCTGGTCGGTCCGGCCGGTTGACCGGGTGTCGGCTTGGTACCGGGTTCTTTTCTTGTCCCGAGGCCCCTTCGCTCCGTCGTCCCCGTTCGGGGAAAACAGAAGGGCCGCGGATCCCGGGTGGGGTTCCGCGGCCCTGAAGGCGCCGGCCTGATCGGCGATCAGGCTGGATCACTCCAGGGTTCTGGCCCACGGAAGGCCCACATCAGGTGGTGCTGCGTCGTCTGCTTCCGGAATCCGGCACCGGCCGCCGCAAAGGCATAGGCATGTGCCTGTGCCGCTACCGCTTCCAGTGCCTTGGTCGGTCGCTCATTGCGCTCACGGACGGGAAGACCCGCGAGAGACAGGGAGGACGCCGGACGGACGGCACGAATGCCGGACAGACCGGTGCCCTGGTTCGAGGCGCCGAGCATGCACGTGGAGACGGCCGAGCGATCGGTCATTTTGGCCGTGCTGGTGGTGCTGAAGTAGATGCTGATCACTGGACTCGCCTCCTCTCGGCGTCTCAGGGACTGGGGTGAACCAGCCCGTTCAGATGTGCAAGTACATCACGAAATCCGGGCCTTGGAGAAGGCCGCTGCTTCCGTGCCTAGAACCTATGGGGATTGCCGGGGCATGCGCAAACTATTTTTTCGACGAGTTCGCATCAGTCCCTCTCCTCGTCCTCTCCAGGCTCCTGGCCTGCGCATATGGCCAGAACGTCGGCTCCGTAGCTGCGTAGCTTGCGGCTGAGGACGCCGGGGATGCGGGAGAGTTCGGCGGGGCTCTCGGGCCGGGCCTCGGCGATGGCCATCAAGGTCCGGTCGGTGAAGACGCAGAAGTCCGGCTGCCCGCTGCGCTCGGCCTGGACCGCCCGCCACTCCCGCAGCCGCTCGTAGAGCCCTTCGTCCATGTCCGACGGGCAGTCCTCGCAGCGCATCAGCTTCATCTCGCCCGCGTCGGTCAGCGTGCGACCGCAGACCCGGCAGCGGGCCGGGGTGCGCTGGGTGCGCCGGGGAACGACGGTGGTGCCCGCGGCGACCCCGCGCTCCACGCCTCCGCCGGCACCCGAGCCGGTGCGGCCGACGGTGGCGGTGGTGCCGGGGCGCAGGCCGTCGAGGAAGCGGCTGGGCCGGCGGCCCGGACGGCCGCCGGGCGAGCGGGACAGCGCCCAGGAGACGTGGAGCCGCTCCCGGGCCCGGGTCACGCCGACGTAGAGGAGCCGGCGTTCCTCCTCGATCTGCTCATCGGTCTTGGCGTACGTGATGGGCAGCATGCCCTCGGCGACGCCCACCAGGAAGACGACGTCCCATTCCAGACCCTTGGCGGCGTGCAGGGAGGCGAGGGTGACGCCCTGGACGGTCGGGGCGTGCTGGGCGCTCGCCCGCTCGTCCAGCTCCGCCACGAAGTCGCCGAGGGTGGCGCCGGGCCTGGCGGTGGTGAGGTCCTGGGCGAGGTTGACCAGCGCGGCCAGGGACTCCCAGCGCTCTCTGACAGCACCGGAGCCGGCCGGAGGCTGAGTGGTCCAGCCCTCCCCGGACAGCACCGCCCGCACCTGCGAGGGCAGGTCCACGGCACCGTCCAGCAGGGAGTCGTTGCCGCCGAAGCGGGCCGCGCCGCGCAGCGCGACGCCGGCCTTGCGCACCTCGGGCCGGTCGAAGAAGCGCTCGGCGCCGCGCAGCTGGTACGGGACCCCGGCGTCGGCGAGCGCCTGCTCGTAGGTCTCGGACTGGGCGTTCGTACGGAACAGGACGGCGATCTCGGCCGCCGGGACGCCCGCGTCGATCAGCTCGCGGATGCGGCGGGCGGCGCCCTCGGCCTCGGCGGGCTCGTCGGTGTACTCCGTGTGGACGGGCTCGGGGCCCGGGGCGCGCTGGGAGACCAGTTCCAGCCGGTGGTCGGCGGCGCGGCCGCGGGCCTGGGCGAGCAGACCGTTGGCGAGGTGGACGACCTGCGGGGTGGAGCGGTAGTCACGGACCAGCTTCACGACGGTGGCGCCGGGATGCCGGGACCGGAAGTCGAGGAGGTGGTCGGGGGTTGCTCCCGTGAACGAGTAGATGGTCTGGCTGGCGTCACCGACGACGCAGAGGTTGTCGCGGTCGCCGAGCCACAGCTCCAGGAGCCGCTGCTGCAGGGGGCTGACGTCCTGGTACTCGTCGACGACGAAGTGCTGGTACTGCGCGCGGACCTGTTCGGCGATGTCGCCGCGGTCCTGGAGGACGGCGACGGTCAGCAGCAGGACATCCTCGAAGTCGATCACCGCGCGGTCGCGTTTGAGGTCCTCGTAGGCCGCGTAGAGGTGGGCGATCTCGGCCGGGTCGCGCGGGGCCTCGCGACCGGCCTTCACAGCCGCGTACGGATAGTCGGCGGGAACGGTCTGGGTGACCTTGCACCATTCGATCTCCGCGGTGACGTCCCGCAGCTCGCCCCGGTCGAGCCGGGTCCCGCAGGCGGCGGCCGCGTCGGCGACGAGCTGGACCTTGCGGTCGACGAGCCGGGGCATGCTGCCACCGATCGCTTTCGGCCAGAAGTACTGGAGCTGGCGCAGGGCGGCGGAGTGGAAGGTGCGGGCCTGGACGCCGTGGGCGCCGAGCTGGCGCAGCCGGCCACGCATCTCTCCGGCGGCGCGGTTGGTGAAGGTGACGGCGAGCACGCTGGACGGCTGCAGGATCCCGGCCCGCACCCCGTAGGCGATGCGGTGCGTGATCGCCCGCGTCTTGCCCGTGCCCGCTCCGGCCAGCACGCACACCGGCCCGTGCAGGGCGGTGGCCACCTCGCGCTGCTCGGGGTCGAGCCCGTCGAGCACCGCGTCGGCGCCGCTCGGCGGGGCCGAGTACTGGGAGCCTCCGGTTCCCTGCGGGAAGAGGGGGGAGTGCGTTGCTGCTGTCACGTAGCCATGCTGCCAGGTCGCCGGAGACTGCCGTGCCGGTTGTCCACAGGCGGGCCCCGGTAGTCGTACTAATGCGGCAGGTGTCACAGCCCGGGGTGCATACCCCGGGCGGGAATGGCGAGCCGGTCGCTTACGTTCTTCCCCCGGACGACTTTTCCGAGCTGCCTGAGGAGCGCGAGAGACATGCAGGGCACTGTGACGATGTACAGCACGACTTGGTGCGGCTACTGCCGGCGGCTGAAGAGCCAGATGGACCGGGAGGGCATCGCCTACACCGAGATCAACATCGAGCAGGACCCCGACTCCGCGGCGTTCGTGGAGAAGGCCAATGGCGGAAACCAGACGGTCCCGACCGTGCTCTTCGCCGACGGCTCCACGATGACGAACCCGTCGCTGGCCCAGGTGAAGCAGAAGCTCGCCGCGTGACGCTCCGCGGGTTCGCCGCGGTGACCACACAGCAGGGCGGCCCCTGATTCCTCAGGGGCCGCCCTGCTGTCTGTCGCGGCGCCTCAGACGAAGCTGCGCGTCGGCAGCGGCTTGCCGTACCACATCTCGATCAGGCGGGCCGCGATGGAGATGCCGTAGGGCGGCTGGACCTCGCCGGACTCGAAGGCCTCGTGGAGTTCCTCACGGGAGAACCAGCGGGCCTCGTGGATCTCGTCGCCGTCGACGTCGATCTCGGTCGTGGTGGCGCGGGCCATGAAGCCCAGCATCAGGCTGGACGGGAACGGCCACGGCTGGCTGGCGACGTACTCGACCGAACCGACGGTGACGCCGACCTCTTCGAAGACCTCTCGGCGCACCGCCTGCTCGATGGACTCACCGGGCTCGACGAAGCCGGCGAGCGTGGAGAAGCGGCCCTCGGGCCAGTGGACCTGGCGGCCGAGCAGGATGCGGTCGTCCGCGTCGGTCACGGCCATGATCACGGCCGGGTCGGTGCGCGGGTAGTGCTCGGCACCGCAGGCCGGGCAGCGGCGGATGTGGCCGGCGGCGGCGATGACCGTGCGTTCACCGCAGCGGGAGCAGAAGCGGTGGGTGCGCTGCCAGTTCTCCAGGCCCACCGCGTGCACCATGAGCCCGGCGTCGCGCGGCGACAGCAGCAGGCCGGCCTCGCGCAGGCCCGCGGGGCGGGCGGACTGGTCGATGCGGCCGGGCAGTGCGTCCTTCTGGAGCGCGAAGTAGCTGACGCCTTCCTCGTCGATGCCCAGGAAGTAGCGGTGCGCCTCGGTGAGCGGGGCCTCGAAGGACGGCGTCATGACGAGTTCGGTCCGGCCGTCCGGGGTCTCGTCGATGAGCACCTGACCGCCGGAGACGACGAAGCAGCGGGTCGTGGGGTGGCTCCACGCCGCCGCGAGCCAGGCCTCGTCCAGCCGGTGGTGGGCGGCGCGGTCGATGCCGCTCGGGGCGGTCAGCGAGATGGGTCGGTCTGCTGTGTCGTCGGTCCAGGTGGTCACGGGTGCTTCCAACTCCCCCAGTGCAGCGGTTCGTATCGGCGGACGGTTCGGCAGGACATCGGGCGGGAGGGCAGCGGGCCGGGCGGGGGCGGGGCGTTCGGGGCGTCGTACCAGTGTGCCCCGCGCGCGGCGCCCTTCCGTACGGCGCCGGCCGGTCAGGGTGTGGGACGCCAGGCACCGGCCAGATCGCCCCACAGGTAGGCGCTGGTCTCGACGCCCTTGAGCAGGAGGTCCAGCTCGACCTTCTCGTTGGGGGCGTGCCAGCCGTCGGAGGGGACGGAGATGCCCAGGAAGAGCACGGGGGCGCCGAGGACTTCCTGGAGGTCGGCGGCGGGTCCGGAGCCGCCCTCGCGGGTGAAGCGGACCGGTCCCTCGAAGGCGCGGCCCATGGCGCGGACCACGGACTGCAGCGCGGGGTGGTCGAGCGGTGTCAGGCACGGGCGCGTGGCCGAGCCGAAGTCGATCTCGTACCGGATTCCGGCGGGGACCTGCTCGGCGGCCCAGGCGCGGACGGCTTTCTCGACGAGGTCGGGGTCCTGGCCGGCGACCAGCCGGAAGGACAGCTTCACCATCGCCGAGGACGGGATGATCGTCTTGCTGCCGGGACCCTGATAGCCGCCGCCGATGCCGTTGACCTCGGCGGTCGGGCGGGCCCAGATGCGCTCCAGCGTGGTGTGCCCGGCCTCGCCGTGGGTGGCGTGGGACTTGGCGGTGCGCAGCCAGCGCTCCTCGTCGAAGGGCAGCTCGGCGAACAGCTCGCGCTCCCGGTCGGTCAGCTCGACGATGCCGTCGTAGAAGCCGGGGATCGCCACGCGCGCGTGCTCGTCGTGGAGGGCTGCGACAAGGCGGGCGGCGGCGGTGGCCGGGTTGGGCACGGCACCGCCGAAGGAGCCGGAGTGGATGTCCTGGCCGGGGCCGTGGAGGCGGATCTCGCACTCGGCGAGGCCGCGCATGCCGGTGCACACGGTCGGGGTGTCCTCGGACCACATGCCGGTGTCGGAGACGATCACGGCGTCCGCGGTGAGCCGTTCCGCGCGCTCCTCCACGAGGGCGCGGAAGTGCGGGGAGCCGGATTCCTCCTCGCCCTCGATCAGCAGCTTCAGGTTGACCGCCGGGGTGGTGCGGCCGGTGGCGGCGAGGTGGGCGCGGACGCCGAGTGTGTGGAAGAACACCTGGCCCTTGTCGTCGGCCGCCCCGCGCGCGTAGAGGCGGTTCTCCCGGACGACCGGCTCGAAGGGGTCGCTGTCCCAGCCGTCCTCGCGGGCGGCGGGCTGTACGTCGTGGTGGCCGTAGACGAGGACGGTGGGCGCCTCGGGGTCGTCCGAGGGCCACTCGGCGAAGACGGCCGGGGCGCCCGGGGTCTGCCAGACCTCCACGGTCGGGAAGCCGGTCTCCTCGAGCTTGGCGGCGAGCCAGTCGGCGCTGCGCCGTACATCGCATGCGTGGTCGGGCTGGGCCGATACGGAGGGGATGCGCAGCCATGCGGCGAGGTCGTCGAGGAAGGCGGCGCGATGCTGTTCGATGTACGTACGGACGGCGCTGTCCGGGGTCTGGCTCATGCTCACGAGCCTATCCGCCCGCGCGGGCATCCTCGGCGGGCGGTTCGTCACACTCGGTCTGTCCGTCGTGCCACTGTCAGGTCGCCTCCCGTGCCCTCTCGGGCTCGCCCGTGAGCAACCGCTCCAGCGCCTCCCGGTCCGGCAGGCCCTCGGGGCGTACGACCTCGCCGCTGCGCACGTACAGGAAGGCGACCGTCACGGACTCGGGGGGCACGCCCTGCTGCTCGGCCCAGGCGAGCCGGTACACGGCGAGCTGGAGCGGGTCGGCGGTGCGGGTGCGGCTGGTCTTCCAGTCGACGATCTCGTACGTCGCCTCGTCCCCGTCGCCGGTCCGGTAGACGGCGTCGATGCGGCCCCGTACGACGCGGCCGGCGAGGGTGAGCTGGAAGGGGGCCTCGACCCGGTAGGGGGTGCGCCGGGCGTACTCGGTGCGTTCGAAGGCCTCCTTCAGGGCCTCCAGGTCGCGTTCGTCGGCGATATCGGCGTCGCTGCCGGGCAGCTCGTCGGGTTCGAGCAGCGGAAGGGTCAATTCCTCGAAGCGGGCTTCGACCCAGGCGTGGAACCGGGTGCCCCGGCGCGCGGCCGGTTGCGGAGGGCGCGGCATGGGGCGCGCGAGTTCCTGTGCGAGCCCGTCCGGGTCCTCGGCCAGCCGCAGCAGCTGGGTCGCGCTCAGCGTGGCGGGCAGGGGGACGTCCGTGACGCTCTGCCGGGCGCGCAGCAGTTCCCCGGTGAGCGCGTCGAGGTCGCGGTCCCAGGAGGCGACGGCGCGGGCTTCCTCGGGGGTGAGTGCGGTGTCCGGCCGCGACTCGGCGGGCCGGGGGCGGCGGTCCTGCGGTGGGGGTGCCTGGCGGGGGACCGTCGGCCGGCGGGCGGACGCGGGCTCCTCGCCGAAGGCGTGATCGCCGTAGGGGGGGTCCGGGTAGGGGGCGTCCTCGTCGGCAGGGCCGTCCTCGAAGGGGGCGTCCTCGTCGTGGAGGGTGCCGTCCTCGTACGGAAAGTCCTCCTCGTGAGGGGCCTCCTCCGGGT
The DNA here is from genome assembly GCF_055569615.1 of Streptomyces sp. NPDC031379. Classification (NCBI taxonomy): domain Bacteria; kingdom Bacillati; phylum Actinomycetota; class Actinomycetes; order Kitasatosporales; family Streptomycetaceae; genus Streptomyces; species Streptomyces sp. NPDC031379. Next base: position 57,333 of record NZ_JBVIIT010000002.1, read on the forward strand.
AGGGGAAGCCCTCCTCGTAGGGCTCCTCGCCGTAGAGGTCGTCGTCCGGCGGAGCGGGCCAGTCCGGGTCGTCGGGGGCGGCGGGGCCGTGGGCGGTCTGAGGGTGGCCGTCACCCTGGGCGGCGAGGGCGTCCAGGTGGGCGAGGACGGTGTCGGCGGCCGCGCGGCGGCGGGCCAGGGCGGCGTCGTCCAGCGGGAGCGGCCACACCTGGTCGGCGGTGGCCGTGTGCAGGGCCGGGTTCTCCTCGTCCTCGGCGGGCTCCTGCGCCCAGGCCTCGATCTCGCCGTACCCGGCGGTGCAGTGGTCGTACAGGGCCTGCAGGAAGTCGGAGGGACCGCGCGGCTTCTTCTGGCTGGGGCCCCACCAGTGGCCGGAGCCGAGCAGCAGGGATCGGGGGCGGGTGAAGGTGACGTAGCCGAGGCGCAGCTCCTCGGTGTGCTGGTGGTCCTTCATGGCCTCGTGGAAGGCCTTCATGCCGCGCGAGTCCCACGAGTCGATGTCGGGGAGGGTGTCGGTGTCACCGCGCAGGGCGTGCGGCAGCACCTTGGCCTGCGCGGTCCACTTCTCGCGGCCCTGGGCGCTGGGGAAGGTGCCGCCCACCAGTCCGGGGACGGCCACGACGTCCCACTCCAGGCCCTTGGACTTGTGCGCCGTGAGCACCTTGACGGTGTTCTCGCCGCCGGGCAGGGCGTTGTCGAGGCCCTTCTCGTACTGCGCGGCGGTGCGCAGGAAGCCGAGGAAGGCGAGCAGGGTGGCCTCCCCGTCGCCGGCGGCGAAGGACGCGGCGACGTCGAGGAAGTTCGAGAGGGTCTCGCGGCGGCGGGCGGCCAGGGCGTGCGGGGACGCCGACAGTTCCACCTCCAGGCCGGTGACCGCGAGGACGCGGTGCAGGACGTCCATCAGCGGGTCGGACAGGGAGCGGCGCAGGTCGCGCAGTTCGGCGGCGAGGCGGGCGAAGCGCACGCGGGCGTCCGGGGAGAACGGCAGCCCGTCGTCGGCGCCTTCCTCGAAGGCCCCCTCCGTCGGCGTCTCGAGGAAGGTGTCGAGGGCGTCCGCGAGCGAGATCACCTCGGACGGGTCGACCCCCTCGACGGCAGCGGCGAGCCGGCGGTCCGGATCGTCGGTGTCGCCCACGCGCGCGTGGGCGACCAGCAGGCGGGCGCGGCGGCCGAGGAGGGCGAGGTCCCGGGGGCCGATGCGCCAGCGCGGTCCGGTCAGCAGGCGCACCAGGGAGGCGTTGGCGCCGGGGTCCTGCAGAACCTCGCAGACGGCGACGAGGTCGGCGACCTCCGGCAGGTGGAGCAGTCCGGACAAGCCGACCACTTCGACGGGGATGTCACGGGCCACGAGGGCGCCCTGGATCTCGGCGAAGTCGGTCGCGGTGCGGCACAGTACGGCGATCTCGCCGGGGGCCGTGCCCGTGCGTACGAGGTGGGCGAGGGAGTCGGCGATCCAGTCGATCTCCTCCGCGTGGGTGCGCAGCAGGGCGCAGCGGACCGTGCCGTCGCGCTCGGCGCCGGGGGCCGGGCGGAGGGCCTCCACGCCCGCGTGCATGGCGCGCAGCGGCTCGGCGAGGCCGTTGGCGAGGTCGAGGAGGCGGCCGCCGCTGCGGCGGTTCTCGCTGAGTGCCTGCCGGGTGGCGGGCCGGCCGTCGGTGCGGGCGAAGTGCGTTGGGAAGTCGTCCAGGTTGGCGACGGAGGCGCCGCGCCATCCGTAGATCGCCTGGCAGGGGTCGCCGACGGCGGTGACCGGGTGGCCGGTGCCACCGCCGAACAGGCCCGCCAGCAGGACGCGCTGGGCCACGGAGGTGTCCTGGTACTCGTCCAGGAGCACCACGCGGAACTCCTCGCGCAGCAGGCGCCCCACCTCGGGGATGCGGGCGAGGCGGGCGGACAGGGCGATCTGGTCGCCGAAGTCGAGCAGGTCGCGCGCGCGTTTGGCGGCCCGGTAGTGCTCGACGAGGTCGGCGAGTTCCCGGCGGGCGGCGGCCGTGTCGGGGACCTTGCGCAGGTCGGCGTTGCTGAGCTTGGCGCCCTCCAGGGTGCGCAGCAGGTCGGCGTCCCAGGCGCGCAGTTCCTCGGGGTCGACGAGGTGTTCGGCGAGTTCGGAGTCGAGGGTGAGCAGGTCGCTGACGAGGTCGGCGAAGGAGCGGGTGAGCGCCGGGTAGGGGCCGGGTGCCTCGCGCAGCACGCGCGCGGCGAGCTGGTAGCGGGTGGCGTCGGCCAGGAGGCGGGAGGTGGGCTCCAGGCCGAGCCGCAGACCGTGGTCGGTCAGCAGGCGTCCGGCGAAGGCGTGGTACGTCGATATGACCGGTTCGCCCGGCGGGTTGTCCGGGTCCGACCAGGGGGTGTCGGCGCCGAGCGCCGTCGTCGGGGGGTGGTGGCCGGGCGACGGGAGGGCGTCCGGATCGGTGACGCCGGCCTTGATCAGCGCCTTGCGGACGCGTTCGGCCAGCTCACCGGCGGCCTTGTTGGTGAAGGTCAGGCCGAGGACCTGTTCGGGGGCGACCTGTCCGGTGCCGACCAGCCAGACCACGCGGGCCGCCATCACGGTGGTCTTGCCCGACCCGGCTCCGGCCACGATCACCTGCGGGGCGGGCGGCGCGGTGATGCAGGCCGTCTGCTCCGGGGTGAACGGGATGCCGAGAAGCTCCTTGAGCTGTTCGGGGTCGGTGATACGGGCGGGCATGTCGAAAGAGGCTAGCGGCGGGCACTGACAGTCGAGGACGGCTCGACCGCCCGATGAGGAAGAAACGCAGGTCAGCACGTGTAGTGCCGTACGTCACCCCATCCTGGCCGCGTGTCACTCGACCACGTGGCGTCCCTCAGGACGGGCGCTGCACGAGGCGCGGAACGCGCAGTGCGTGCAGTGCTGGCCGGTGCTCGGCGTGAACCGCTCGTCGAGGACCTTTCCGGCAGCGGTGGCCAGCAGCTCGCCGACCCACTCCCCCGCCGGCGGCTCCTGGTTCTGCACCTTGGGCAGGCTCTCGCCTCCGTCCCGCTTGGCGGCGCCCTGCCTGAGGTGCACCAGTTCGGCGCCGCCGGGTTCCGGGCGTACGCCGTCGAAGGCCGCGTCGACGGCGCCTTCGCCGACGGCGAGCTGGTAGACGGCGAGCTGGGGGTGGCGGGCCACTTCGGCGGCGCTCGGCGCCTGTTTGCCGGTCTTGAAGTCGACCACGTAGGCACGGCCGTCCGCGTCCGTCTCCACGCGGTCCATCTGGCCGCGGATGCGGATCTCGTAGTCGCCCGCATCGAGGGTGACATCGAAGTCGTGCTCGCTGACCACGGGGGTGCGGCCGGTGCGGTCCAGCACATGCCAGTTCAGGAAGCGTTCGAGCGCCACGCGCGCGTTGCCCTTCTCCTGCTCCGACTTCCAGGGGGCGTCGAAGGCGAGCGCGTTCCACACCGAGTCCAGGCGTTCCATGAGGACGTCGAGGTCGGCCGGGGTGCGTCCGGAGGCGACCTCGTCGGCGAGGACGTGGACGACGTTGCCGAAGCCCTGCGCGGTGGTGGCGGGCGCGTCGGCCTTCACCTCGCGCCCGAGGAACCACTGCAGCGCACAGGTGTTGGCGAGCTGGTCGAGGGCGCTGCCGGAGAGCACCACGGGCTGGTCCCGGTGGCGCAGCGGCACCTTGCTCTCGGTCGGCTCGAACATGCCCCACCAGCGGTAGGGGTGTGCGGACGGCACCAGGGGGCGGCCGTCCTCGTCGGCGAGCGCGGCCAGCCGGGCCAGGCGGCGGGCGGCGGCCTCGCGCAGGGCGGCGGACACCCGCGGGTCGACGGTGGTGGCGCGCAGCTCGGCGACGAGCGCGGCGACCGACAGCGGGCGGCGGGGGCGCCCGGTGACGTCCTTCGGCTCGACGCCCAGTTCCGTGAGGAACCGGGAGGGCTGGTCGCCGTCGTCGGCCGGTGCCTTGACCGCGGTGACGACGAGGCGCTCGCGCGCGCGTGTGGCGGCCACGTAGAACAGGCGGCGCTCCTCGGCGAGCAGCGCTCCGGGGGTGAGCGGTTCGGCGAGTCCGTCGCGGCCGATGCGGTCGGCCTCCAGCAGCGAACCCCGGCGGCGCAGGTCGGGCCACAGCCCTTCCTGGACTCCGGCGACGACGACCAGCCGCCACTCCAGGCCCTTGGAGCGGTGCGCGGTCATCAGCCGGACGGCGTCGGGGCGTACGACGCGGCGTGCGAGCGTGTCGGCGGCGATGTCCTCGGCCTCGATCTCGGCCAGGAAGTTCAGGGTGCCGCGGCCGCCGGTGCGTTCCTCCGCGCGCGCGGCGGTGGCGAACAGGGCGCACACGGCGTCCAGGTCCCGGTCGGCGTTGCGGCCGGCGGCGCCGCCGCGCCGGGCGGCCCGCTCCAGGCGCGTGGGCCACGGGGTGCCCGACCACAGGTCCCACAGCGCCTCCTCGGCCGTGCCGCCGCCCGCGAGGCGCTCGCGGGCCTTGCGGAGCAGTGCGCCGAGGCGCTGTGCCCCGCGCGCGTAGGCCGGGTCGTGCACGGCCAGGCGTTCGGGCTCGGCGAGGGCACGTGCGAGCAGTTCGTCGGACGGGGGCGGCAGCGGATCGCCGGCGGCCCGCTCCTCCTCGCGCAGGGCCCGCCCGAGACGGCGCAGGTCGGCGGTGTCCATGCCGGCGAGCGGGGAGACGAGCAGGGTGAGGGCGGTCTCGGTGTCGAGCCAGGAGGTGTCCGGGGCCCGCCCTCCGGCGCCTTCAGCCGCAGCCTCCTCGACGGACGGTCCGGCCTCTGCTCCGCCGACGGACGATCCAGCCGCAGCCTCTCCGGCGGACGACCCGGCCTCTGCTCCTTCGACGGACGGCCCATCCGCAGCCTCTCCGACGGACGGTCCGACCCCTGCTCCTCCGGCGGACGGTTCACCCGCAGCCTCTCCGACGGACGGCCAGGCCTCTGCTCCTCCGGCGGACGGTTCACCCACGGCCTCTTCCGCGGACGGTTCACCCGCGGCCTCTTCCGCGGACGGTTCACCCGCGGCCTCTTCCGCGGATGGTTCACCCGTCACGGCGAGCGCGGTGGGCTCTTCCTCGCGGTGCCGTGCCTCCGCCGTGGCCACCGCCCGCAGGGCCGCCAGCAGCGGTGCCACCGCCGGCTCGTGCCGCAGGGGCAGGTCGTCGCCGTCGATGTCCAGCGGGACCCCGGCCGTGGTGAGGGCGCGGCGGAGGGTCGGCAGGGCGCGGGCTCCGGCGCGCACCAGAACGGCCATGTCGCTCCAGGGGACACCGTCCTCCAGGTGCGCGCGGCGCAGGATGTCCGCGATGTTGTCCAGTTCCGTACCGGGCGTCGGGTACGTGTAGACCTCGACGCGGCCGCCGTCCCGTACGGCGGCCGGCTCGCGATGGGCGCGCACCTTGTCGGCGGGCAGCCTGCGCAGCGGCATGCGCTGGGTGATCAGGCGGGTCGCGGACAGCAGGTCGGCGCCGGAGCGGCGGGAGGTGCGCAGCACCTCGACGGGGGCGGGGCGGCCGTCGACGCGCGGGAAGACGGCCGGGAAGTCCAGGATGCCGTTCACGTCCGCGCCCCGGAAGGCGTAGATCGACTGGTCGGGATCGCCGAAGGCGACCAGGGTGCGCCCGCCGCCGGCCAGCGCGTGCAGGAGCCGTACCTGGGCGGGGTCCGTGTCCTGGTACTCGTCGACGTACACGGCGTCGTACCGGGCGGCGAGCCGCGCGGCCGCCTCGGGGCGGTGGGCGAGCAGGACCGCGCGGTGGACGAGTTCGGCGTAGTCGATCACCCCCTGCATGTCGAGCACGTCGAGGTATTCGGCGAGGAACGCGGCGGCCGCCCGCCAGTCGGGGCGGCCGATGCGGCGGGCGAAGGCGTCCAGCGCGTCGGGGCCGAGGCCCAGCTCGCGGCTGCGGGCGAGGACCGCGCGGACCTCGCCCGCGAAGCCGCGCGTGGTCAGGCAGGCGCGCAACTCGTCCGGCCAGCGTGCGTGGGCCAGCCCGAGCCGCTCCAGCTCGGGCTGGCCGGCGAGCAGCTCGCGGACGGTGACGTCCTGCTCGGGGCCCGAGAGCAGGCGCAGCGGCTCGGTGAACAGGCCGCTGTCCTGGTGCGCGCGGACCAGTGCGTAGCAGTACGAGTGGAACGTGGTCGCCCGGGGGGCGCGGGCGGCGCCCATGCGCACGGCCATGCGGTCGCGCAGGTCGACGGCGGCCTTGCGGCTGAAGGTCAGCACCAGGATCCGCTCCGGGTCCCCACCGCGGGCGATCCGCGCGGCCACGGACTCGACCAGGGTGGTGGTCTTGCCGGTGCCCGGACCCGCGAGGACGAGCAGTGGTCCGGACCGGTGGTCAACCACGGCGCGCTGGGCAGCGTCCAGACGAGGGGGGTCCACGATGGCCGGCGGGGTACGGACCAGTCGGTAAGCGCCACGGCTCCCCTGCCGCACCTGGGGGTGCGGCAGGCGCCTGGTGGAGGAAGAGGAGCTCACGTGATCGGCCGGTCCTGGTGGTCGTGCTGGCGGGCGGGCGGTCACGCGTGCGAGGCGGTGGCCGCGGGGTGAGGGGGACACGTGCAGCCGACGCTACGCCGCCGCTCCGGGCGGAAGCAGAACTTCCGCTTCTTCCCTCGCGGCCCTCGCGCCACGCGAGTCCCACACCCCACGAACGTACGTCATGCCACGGACGTCCCCTCCGTCCCCCGTACGGGCCACAAGCCCTCCGTGGCGGCATCCGATGGCGGAAGCTGTCAGATGTGACCCTCCGTGCCCGCACCGCCGTCCCACCGGGCCCGCCGCATGTCGAGCCGGAGCAGGTGCCCCTCGGTGCTCCTGCCGGCCTCCTTCAGCGGCGTGCCCTCCGCGCGGTAGTGGGCGAGCGCGCGCAGCTCGTGCCCGGGCAGCAGCACACCGTCGGCACGCACCACGCGCCACCACGGGACGGCGCCTCCGTACAGGGCCATCACCCGGCCGACCTGGCGCGGGCCCCCCTCGGCGAGCCACTCGGCGACATCGCCGTATGTCATGACCCGCCCCGGCGGAATCCGCTCGGCGACCTCCAGGACCCGCTCGGCGTACTCCGGCAGCGCGTCCGCGTACTCCTCACGGGTCTCCCCGGCAGGCCTCTGCTCGCTCATTCACCCCATCCTGCCGCACCCCACCGACAGCGGGCCGCGGACCGCACGCACCGCCGCTCTCGCCCCTGGACGGCACTTCCGGCAGACTGTGCGCCCGCGCATCCACACCCTGGTGCCCGCGTGTGTCGGTGGGACATGCCACCATCGTGCGGGCGGTGACCGGTGATACGAGACCAAGAAGAGACCATGAAGCAGCAGGGCGTGCACCCCGAAGACGCGGCGGGCACCCCTGACGCCGCCGCGCGCCCCGACACCGCCCGCGCGGGCAGCGGGGGCGACACCGACGCGCACCAGGAGGATCCTGGTCCGCGCACGAACCATCCCACGGACGCGCGTGCGAAGGACGACGGCACGCGCGCGCGTGAGGACGACGACGCCGGCAAGGGGGCACACGTGCCGGAGAACCCGCCCCTCGACCACGGTCCGGGCGCCGGCGACGACCCCCACGCGGAGGAGGTGGAGGGCGACGAACCGCTGCTCGCCGCGCGCGTGCACCGCCCCTCCGACCTCATGCGGCTCCTGGTGGGCGTGCTCGCCATCGTCGTGCTGTTCGCGATCGCCGCGTTCGCGCACGGCACCACCTCGGGCCTCGAACAGGACATCAACAAGGGCACCGGGCAGGCGCCCGACCTGCTCATCAAGATCGCGGGACTGGCGTCCAGCATCGCGATCCTCCTGGTCCCGGTCGCCTTCGCGATCGAACGGCTGATCAAACGGGACGGGCTGCGCATCGCCGACGGCGTGCTGGCGGCCGTCCTGGCCCACGGAGTGACCCTCGCCACCGACCTCTGGGTCGCGCGGGCCGCCCCGGACTCGATCCAGGAGGCGCTCACCCAGCCCTCGCCGGGAGACATCCACGCCCTGACGGACCCCGTGCACGGTTATCTGGCACCGGTCATCGCCTACATGACGGCCGTCGGCATGTCCCGCCGCCCCAGATGGCGGGCGGTGCTGTGGATCGTGCTGCTGCTCGACGCGTTCTCGATGCTGGTCACCGGCTACACCACCCCCTTCTCGATCATCCTGACGGTGCTGATCGGCTGGACCGTCGCCTACGGCACCCTGTACGCGGTCGGCTCCCCGAACGTCCGCCCCACGGGGCAGACGTTGATGGCGGGTCTGCGGCACGTCGGCTTCCACCCCGTCAGCGCCGCCCGCGAGGAGAGCACCGATGCGGACAACAGCGACCGCGGCCGGCGCTACTTCGTCACCCTGGAGGACGGCCCGCCGCTGGACGTCACGGTCGTCGACCGGGAACAGCAGGCGCAGGGCTTCTTCTACCGCGCGTGGCGCAATCTGACACTGCGCGGCTTCGCCACCCGCTCCAGCCTCCAGTCACTGCGGCAGGCGCTGGAGCAGGAGGCCCTGCTGGCGTACGCCGCGATCGCGGCCGGTGCCAACGCGCCCAAGCTGATCGCCACCTCCGAACTCGGCCCCGACGCGGTCATGCTCGTCTACGAGCACACCGGCGGGCACACGCTGGACTCGCTGGCCGACGAGGACATCACGGACGAACTGCTGCGCAACACCTGGCACCAGGTGCAGGCGCTCCAGTCGCGGCGCATCGCGCACCGCAGGCTGGCCGGTGACGCGATTCTGGTGGATCGTTCCGGCAAGGTGATCCTGGCCGAGCTGCGCGGCGGCGAGATCGCGGCCGGTGATCTGCTGCTGCGCATGGACGTCGCCCAGCTGGTCACCACACTGGCCCTGCGGGTCGGCGCCGAACGGGCCGTGGCCTCGGCGGTCGGCGTGCTCGGCCCGGAGGCGGTCGCCGACTGCCTTCCGATGCTCCAGCCGATCGCGCTGACGCGTTCCACGCGCGCGACGCTGCGCCGACTGGCCCGGGAACGCGCCCAGCGCGAACGCGAGGCCGTGCTCGAGGCGTCCCGGCAGGCCAAGGCGGCCCGCCTGGAGGAGGCATCGGCGACGACGCCCGCTCTCGAAAAGCCCGACAAGAAGACCGTCCGCGCGGAGCAGCGCGCGGAGAAGCGGGCCCTGGACGACGCCCTGGAAGAGGCCCGCGAGGAGGACCCGCTCACGCAGATCCGGCACGAGGTGCTGCGGATCAGGCCCCAGGCGCCCGTCGAACCGGCCCGCCTGGAACGGGTACGGCCGCGCACGCTGATCAGCTTCATCGCCGGCGCCATCGGGGCGTACTACCTGCTGACGCAGCTCACCCACATCGAGTTCGGCACGCTGTTCGCGCAGGCCCAGTGGGGCTGGGTGGTCGCGGCGGTGCTGTTCTCGGCGCTCAGCTACGTCGCCGCGGCGATGGCTCTGCTGGGGTTCGTGCCGGAGCGGGTGCCGTTCCCGAGGACGGTGGCGGCGCAGGTCGCCGGGTCCTTCGTGAAGATCGTGGCACCGGCCGCGGTCGGCGGTGTGGCCCTCAACACGCGCTTCTTGCAGCGCGCGGGCGTGCGCCCCGGGCTCGCGGTGGCGAGCGTCGGCGCCTCGCAGCTGTTCGGGCTCGGCTGTCACATCCTGATGCTGCTGTCCTTCGGCTATCTGACCGGCACCGAGAAGACACCGTCCCTGTCGCCGTCCCGCACGGTCATCGCGGGCCTGCTGACCGTGGCGGTGCTGGTGCTCGTCGTGACCTCCGTGCCGTTCCTGCGGAAATTCGTCGCCACGCGCGTGAGGTCGCTGTTCGCCGGTGTCGTACCGCGCATGCTCGACGTGCTGCAACGGCCGCAGAAGCTCGTCACCGGCATCGGCGGCATGCTGCTGCTGACCGCCTGCTTCGTGATGTGCCTGGACGCCTCCATCCGTGCCTTCGGCGACGGCTCGGTCTCGCTGAGCATCGCCAGCGTCGCCGTCGTCTTCCTCGCCGGCAACGCGCTGGGCTCCGCGGCGCCCACCCCTGGTGGCGTGGGCGCGGTCGAGGCGACCCTGACCGTCGGTCTGATCGCCGTCGGCCTGCCCAAGGAGGTCGCCGCTCCGGCGGTCCTGCTGTTCCGGCTGCTGACCCTGTGGCTGCCGGTTCTGCCGGGCTGGCTGGCCTTCAACCACCTGTCCCGCAAGGGTGCCCTTTAGCCGGGCGGGCGATCAGCGAGGCCACGGGCCCTCACCGCGCCGTACGCGGCGTGCGCGGGCGTACCTCGTACGGCTCGCGCCCCGCGCGCCCCGGACTGCGCGGGCCCAGGATGGAAGCATGGCGAACCCCTCTAGGCTGCGCGCCGCCGCCCTGACCACCACCGCCGTGCTGCTGTCCGTCCTGCTGGCCGGATGCGGGGACAGTGCGAAGGACGGGGACGTCACGAAGCAGAAGCTGGACTGGCAGGACTGCCCGGCCCCGTCCCAGGCGGAGGGCGGCGGCAGCGCCCCCTCCCCGCTGCCGAACGGCACGAAGTGGCAGTGCGCCACCATGAAGGCGCCCCTGGACTGGGCCGACCCCAAGGGCGACACCATCGACATCGCCCTGATCCGGGCCAAGGCCAGCGGCCCGGCGAGCGAACGGATCGGCTCGCTCGTGTTCAACTTCGGCGGCCCCGGCGGCAGCGGCGTCACCACGCTGCCCGCCTTCGCCGAGGACTACGCGGCGCTGCGCACCCGCTACGACCTGGTCAGCTTCGACCCGCGCGGGGTCGGCCGCAGCGCGCCGGTGAAGTGCGAGAGCGACGCTCAGCTGGACGCCTTCTTCCAGCAGGACGCGACGCCCGACGACAGCACCGAGCGCGACCAGCTCCTGAAGCGCACCAAGCAGTTCAACGCGGCCTGCGAGACGAACTCCAAGAAGGTCCTGCCGCAGGTGCGCACCACGGACGCGGCCCGCGACATGGACCTGATGCGGCAGGTCCTCGGTGACGACAAGCTGCACTACTTCGGAATCTCGTACGGCACCGAACTCGGCGGCGTCTACGCCCACCTGTTCCCGCGGCACGTCGGCAGGGCCGTCTTCGACGGCGTGGTCGACCCCACGCAGACCCCCGAGCAGAGCGCGCTCGGACAGACCAAGGGCTTCCAGCGCGCGCTCGACAACTTCGCCGAGGACTGCACGTCGAAGACGACGGAATGCCCGATCGGGGACACCCCGCAGGACGTGAAGAACCGCATCGCGAAACTGCTTCAGGACCTGGAGAAGAAGCCGATCCCCGGCATCCTCCCGCGCCAGCTCACCCAGACCGCCGCGACCAGCGGCATCGCGCAGTCCCTGTACTCGAAGGACTTCTGGGAGTACCTCACCGAAGGGCTGGAGCAGGCGTACGACGGCGACGGCAAGATCCTCATGCTGCTGTCCGACTCGATGAACGGCCGTGACGAGAACGGGGAGTACAGCAACCTCACCGCGGCGAACATCGCGATCAACTGCGCCGACGAGAAGCCCCGGTACACCACGGACTTCGTCCAGGAGAAGCTGCCCGAGTTCCACGCCGCCTCCCCGCTGTTCGGGGACTTCCTGGCCTGGGGCATGGTCAGCTGCACCGACTGGGCCGTGCCGGGCGCCGCCGACCATCCCGACGTCAGCGCACCCGGATCGGCGCCCATCCTCGTCGTCGGCAACACCGGCGACCCGGCCACTCCGTACGAGGGCGCGAGGAAGATGGTGGACGCGCTGGGCAAGGGCGTCGCCGTTGAGCTGACGTACAAGGGGCAGGGACACGGGGCGTACGACAGCAAGAACAAGTGCGTGCAGAGCGCGGTGAACGGCTACCTGCTGGACGGGAAGGTGCCGAAGGCCGGCACGGTCTGCTCCTGATCCGACGCCACCGACCCATAGAAGCCGCAGGTCAGAGGGTTATCCACAGGCCGTAACGGGGCTGGCCCCGGGCGCCTACCATGGCCTGGAACGCCTGGCGCCGCACGATGTGCCGGGCCTGTGAGGGGGGTGCGCATGTGGCGATTCCTGCGCTGGACGGCCGCCGTGGCCGCGGCGCTGCTGGTGGCCGGCTGCGGTGGTGGTTCGTCGGACGGGGGCGGAGCCGAGGGCAAGGGGGCGGACACAGGTCCTCCGCCGGCGTCCTCCGCGCCGGGCTCGTCGACGGCACCGTCCCCCACCCGCCTTCCGGCCTCCCTCACCTCCCAGCGCCTCGACTGGCAGCGCTGCAAGGCGACCGGAGGCCCCGCGGCGCCGGGCGACGACTGGCGGTGCGCGACGCTCAAGGTGCCGCTGGACTGGTCCGAACCGGACGGGGCGACGATCGGCCTCGCCCTGATCCGCGCCCGGGCGACCGGAGGCGACCGCATCGGCTCATTGCTGTTCAACTTCGGCGGCCCCGGCGGCTCCGGCGTGTCGATGATGCCGTACTACGCGTCCACGGTCTCCTCGCTCCGTGCGCGCTATGACCTGGTGAGCTGGGACCCGCGGGGCGTCGGGACGAGCGAGGGCGTCCGTTGCCGCGCCGACCGCGAGATCGAGGCCGCCGAGGACGTGGACGCCACCCCGGACACCCCGGCCGAGGAGAAGGCCTACCTCCAGGACGCCGCCGACTTCGGCAAGGGCTGCCGGAAGGCCGCCGGCCGGCTGCTGGCCCACGTGTCCACCACCGACACCGCACGCGACATGGACCTGATGCGCCAGGTCCTCGGTGACTCCCGGATGCACTACTTCGGCATCTCCTACGGCACCGAACTCGGCGGTGTGTACGCCCACTTGTTCCCCAAGCGGGTGGGACGGCTGATCCTCGACGCGGTGGTGGACCCGACCGCGGACACGGTGGGCCATGCCGAGAACCAGGCCCGCGGCTTCCAGCGGGCGCTGGACGACTATCTGAAGTCCACCGGCCAGGACCCCGAGCAGGGCTCCCGGAAGATCGCGGCCCTGCTGAAGCGGATCGACGCGCGGCCGCTGCCGGCGTCGTCCGGGCGGAAGCTGACCCAGACGCTCGCGGCCACGGGGATCGTCCTGCCGCTGTACAGCGAGTCCAGCTGGCCGCGGCTGACGGCCGCGCTCGAGTCGGCGGAGAACGGCGACGGCTCGCAACTGCTGGCGCTCGCCGACGACTACAACGACCGGGACTCCTCGGGTCACTACGGCACGACGTCCCACTCCCAGCGGGTCATATCGTGCCTGGACGACAGGCAGCGGCCGACGCTCGCCGAGACGAAGCGCCGGCTGGCGGAGTTCGAGCGGATCTCGCCCGTGTTCGGGGACTTCCTGGGCTGGGACACGGCCGGCTGGTGCCACGACTGGCCGGTGCCGGGCCAGTTCGACACCCCGGAGGTCGGTGCGCCGGGTGCGGCGCCGATCCTGCTGGTCGGCAACACCGGCGACCCGGCGACCCCGTACGAGGGCGCCCGCAGGATGGCCGACGAGCTGGGCAAGGGCGTCGGCGTCGAACTGACCTGGAAGGGCGAGGGCCACGGGGCGTACGGCAGCGGCAGCGACTGCGTCGACTCGGCGGTGAACGCCTATCTGCTCAAGGGAACGGTGCCGAAGGACGGCACGGTCTGCTCCTGACGCGGACGGGGCCCCGGGCGCCTGTCGCGCCCGAGGCCCCTGCTCCACGACTCACCCGGGAGCGACGTCCGGACTCAGCTCCAGCGCTGGGCCTTGAGGCCGCCGTCGAAGCCCGTGTAGAGCACGCTGTCGTTCTGGCCGAGCGTGAGCCCGGTCGCCTTGTCCTTGAGGCGCCAGCCCGCGGTGTCCTTGATCTCGTACCACTTCTGGTTGTCGCCGCCGTTGCAGTGACGCAGGTAGACCTTGCCGTCCTTGTTGCTGTCGAGGCAGTCGCCGTAGCTCGTCTTGAGCGTCCAGGTCCCGTCGGACTGCTTGGTCTCCGTCCACTTGGAGGGCCGCGAACCGCAGTCGGCCGCCGCCAGCGGGATGCCGTTGATGTAGCCCAGGCACCTGCCGTTGCCCTTGTTCTTCCAGGTGACGGTGCCGTCGGCGAACGCCTGGCCGGCGCCCGCCAGGATCACTGCCGGGGCGAGGATCATCGCCGCGAGCCTGCCCATCAAGCGCTTCTTCATGGAACTCCCCGTATCTTCTGTCGAGACGTGACGACAGCGGCTGCACCAGGACGCGAGGGTGGTCACGCCTCGCTTGTGGCCCGGTGGTCCGTGCGACTGTGGTCACGCAGCGGTCGTCCACATCAACGCGCCGAGTTGCGCGTGAAGTTGACGCCACGTTAACCGACGTGATCATCACACTGCAACGCGCACCCCTCAATAACGGGACATAAGGGCAGCAGTCATGCGAACCATCGCATCTCCCCTGCCGTCGGCTCCGCGACAACGACAGAGGTCCACGGCTCTGTTGGAACACCACAAGGTGTTCCTGCGGGCGGATCGGACTCCTGAGGAGGGTGTCGCGGGCGAGCGTCCTCCTCGGCCTGGGCCTCGGCTCATGGCACGAGCACAAGCTTCCCCTTCGCCGCCGAGCCCTCGAGCATCTCGTGCGCGCGACGCGCCTCGGACAGCGGCAGGCGTTCGGCCACGGCAGGGTGGATCTTGTGCTCGCGAAGCAGCTCGAGCAGCGCGCGGAAGTCCGCCCGGAACCGCTCCGGGTCGCGGGGACCTCCCCCCACGGGAAGCGCTGGGTGTACTCCCGCCACGGGAAGCAGTTGGCGGTGATGGCCGTGCAGTTTCTGGATCCGGTAGGCGAGCACCTGCCGGCGGGGCGGAAGCAGGCTCCAAAGCCAGACGGCCCCGGTCGCCGCGTACCACTCCCCCCACGCTCGCCAGTTCTTGCGCCCATGCTCGAGCGTGGCGTAGTGGCCGTACACGACAAGCCGTCCGCCGGGCCTCAGTGCGCGGAAGGAGCGCAGCGACACCGCGCCGCCTAGCCCGTCGAGCACGACGTCGACGCCCTTCCCGGGTAGCTCGCGCACCCGCTCCAGGAAGTCCTCGTTGCGATAGTCGATCGCCACCGCGCCGAGCCGTTCGACCGCGGCGCGGTCGCGGGCGGATGCAGTTCCGTAGAGGTGAAGCCCGGTGGCCGCTCCGAGTTCGATGACCGCGGTGCCTACCCTGCCGGCGGCACCGTGTACGAGCACCCTCTCGCCGCTCCTCACTCCCGCCACGCGGTGCAGTAGCTGGTAGGCGGTCATGTAGGTGAAGACGAGGTTCAGAACCTCCGCGGGGTCGAGGTTCTCGGGTACCTCGACCGCCTCCGCCTCCGGCACGCACACGCGCTCCGCGTCCGCTCCCCATACCGTCAGCGCACCGATGCGGTCCCCCACCCGCAGCTTCGCACAGCCCGGGCCGAGTTCCTCGACGATACCGACGAGCTCATAACCGGGCGTGAACGGCGGCTTCGGTACGCCCAGATACGTGCCGGCGCGCACCTGGGCATCCGTGAACGACACGCCTGCGGCCAGCACCCTGACACACACCTCACCTGGCCCCGGCCGGGGATCGTCGTCCTCCACGCCCCTCAAGACCTCGGGGCCGCCAAAATGATCAACGACGACGCGCTTCACGACGTCAGCCTAGGTGGGCTGCACTGTCCCCGCACCCGATGGATCTTGCGGTCGACCGGTCACTGGCAGGTGGGCACGAGTAGGGGAGCAGCCGCCGGGCCGGCGCGCCGTGCGGGGTCATCCCTGGGCCGTCCGAGGTCAGCCGACGCCAACTAGGCTCGGCCTTGTGAGCGAAGAGGCCCAAGTCATGGCGAACCACCGTGTCCACGTCGTACCTGTGGTCTTGGCTCTGGCCAATCCACCGTGGCAGCGGGACGTGTGGCTCGACCCCTCGAAGTTCGAGAACATCGACCATGTCTTCCATACGCTCTTCGACGACTTCTGTGACGCCGATGAGCCCGAGCGGTACCTCGGCGTCAGCTTGAGAACGGAGGAAGAGGTAACCCTCATGCGGGCCCTCGGTGTCGCGCTCAACGCTGCTGCGGCCGAGGCTCCCCACGACACCGATGCCGAGTACCTACAGACGGCAGCCTGGCCCGAAGTCGTGACCATCGCCGGACGCCTCGCTCAGGTCATGGTCTCGAACGACTTGAGCTTGCTGAGCTGTGGGCGGCATGAGTGAGTGTCCCACTGCGTGACAACACCCACGCACAGTGGCGGACAAGCGCGGACACCTGACATCAACACCCCCGGACGGCGACCATACACAGCAGCCGGTCGTGGCACCGGTGCGGCTCACTCCTCGGCCCGCTGAGTGATGGCCGCCTCGGTGCGGTCTCCCAGGAACTCGTACCAGCGGCGTTCGAGGCAGACGTAGCGCACGTCTGCCTCGACGAGGCTGAGGAAGCCCGACACCGTCTCGGTGAGACGTTGTTGCAGCCCCGGGTCGGCCAGCGTTCCGTCTTCGGCGAAGGCCTGGTAGCTATTGGCCACGCTGAACATGTCCGGGTAGACGCGGGTGCCCAGATGTTCCAGGGGAATCCGCAGAGCCCACAACCCGCGGTTTCCTCCGACCAGCGACGGCGAGGCGGAGACGAGCAGCGCGTGCTTGGTCTTGAATGGCTGCGGACGGACACGCGAGACCCAGTCGATCGCGTTCTTCAGCACTCCGGGCACCGAGGCGTTGTACTCCGGCGAGGAGATGACGAAGGCGTCGTTCTGCTCCAGCCGGTCGCGCAGGGCGAGAGCGCCGTGCGGCAGCCCTTGGTCGGCCTCCATGTCGCCGTCGTACAAGGGCATGTCGAAGTCGCGCATGTTGGCGAGGTCGACGGCGGCACCGGTGTCGGAGATGAGCCGGGTCACGAGGGAGGCGAGGCGGGCGTTGGTCGAATCGGCCCGCAGGGCCGCACCGAAGACCAGGAATCGCAACGGGCCGGGAAGCGTGTCCGTCGGCATGGATCCGTCCTTCCGTCGCGGGCAAGCGCCTCCACGAGGGCGCCCCACCGACCAGTGTGGTTCCCTGGCTGACGTCACGCGACACAAGGCCCGCACCTCTGCGAGGACTGACATCTGGGCCGTCCTGGGGCTGTCCGAGGCCGGCCGACGCCAACCGACAACGACAGAAGCCCACGGCATCTGCACTGGTCAGAGCCGTGGGCTTCCTCAGTCTCGCTGGTCGGCGAGACCCTTGATCAGTAGACCGGCTTGTCCGGTTCGATCTGGTTGACCCAGCCGATGACGCCGCCACCGACGTGGACGGCGTCGGCGAAGCCCGCGGACTTCAGGACGGCGAGGACTTCCGCACTGCGGACACCCGTCTTGCAATGCAGGACGATCTTCTTGTCCTGCGGGAGGCTCTCCAGGGCGGCGCCCATGAGGAACTCGTTCTTCGGGATCAGCCTGGCGCCCGGGATGGAGACGATCTCGTACTCGTTCGGCTCACGGACGTCGATGATCTCGATGTTCTCGCCGTCGTCGATCCACTCCTTGAGCTGCTTGGGAGTGATCGTGGAGTCGGCGGCCGCCGCCTGGGCCTCCTCGGAGACGACGCCGCAGAAGGCCTCGTAGTCGATGAGTTCCGTGACGGTCGGGTTCTCGCCGCAGACCGCGCAGTTCGGGTCCTTGCGGACCTTGACCTGGCGGTACTGCATCTCCAGGGCGTCGTAGATCATCAGGCGGCCGACGAGCGGCTCACCGATGCCCGCGAGGAGCTTGATCGCCTCGTTCACCTGGATGGAGCCGATGGACGCGCAGAGCACGCCCAGGACGCCGCCCTCGGCGCAGGAGGGGACCATGCCGGGGGGCGGGGGCTCCGGGTACAGGCAGCGGTAGCAGGGGCCGTGCTCGGACCAGAAGACCGAGGCCTGACCGTCGAAGCGGTAGATCGAACCCCAGACGTACGGCTTGTTCAGCAGCACGCACGCGTCGTTGACCAGGTAGCGGGTCGCGAAGTTGTCGGTGCCGTCGACGATCAGGTCGTACTGGCTGAAGATGTCCATCACGTTGTCGGCTTCCAGCCGCTCCTCGTGAAGGACCACGTTCACGTACGGGTTGATGCCCTTGACGCTGTCGCGCGCGGACTCGGCCTTGGAGCGGCCGATGTCGGACTGGCTGTGGATGATCTGGCGCTGCAGGTTCGACTCGTCGACCTCGTCGAACTCCACGATGCCGAGCGTGCCCACGCCCGCGGCGGCCAGGTACATCAGCGCCGGCGAGCCCAGGCCGCCGGCGCCCACACAGAGCACCTTGGCGTTCTTCAGCCGCTTCTGCCCGTCCATCCCGACGTCCGGGATGATCAGGTGGCGGGAGTACCGGCGGACCTCGTCTACGGTGAGCTCAGCAGCTGGCTCGACCAGGGGTGGCAGCGACACGGGGACTCCGTTGGTCGGTCAATCACTACAGTTGTTCTCCCCGTAACACTGCCACGGCCTTCTTCATTCCGAGACACCTGTTCCGACACGCGAGACAATGTCGTCCCAGTAGCCGGGCATCGTCTCCCAGGGGTCGGTGCGCCCGCCGCGGTCGGTGTGGTCCGTGAAGTAGATCGTGGCCGCTCCCTGCCAGCGGGCGATGCGCAGGGCCTCGTCCAGGTGGCCGTGCGGCACGCCGTGCACGAAGTGGCAGAAGCGGTCGGGCGGATAGTCGGCGGTCCACTCGGCGGCCTGCGACCAGCGGTAGTCGGACCAGGGGCCGGAGAAGGTCACCAGCTGGTCGGCGTTCTCCGCGTATCCCGGGTGCGGGTGACTGCCGTGGCCGAGGACGATGTGGGCGGTGTCACTGATCGCCCGGAGCGTGCTGATCGCGCGGCTGACCTCGGAGAGCGCCGTGCGCTCGGTGGGACAGCGGTCCAGCAGGAAGCCGTCGACCCGGTACCAGTCCAGGTGGCGGTGGGCGTCGGCGAGCAGATCGCCGAAGGCGCGGGCGCCGTAGGTGAGGTCGAGGTGGCCGAGGACGCGGACGCCCGCAGTGCGCAGTCGGCCCGCGGCCTCCAGACAGTGCGGATCGGGGCGGGCGCCGGGACCGCCGGCCACATCGAGGACCACCCAGTCCACGGGGGTGCCCGGCCGGGCGAGTTCGGCCCACTGGGCGGGGGCGACAAGCGGGTGGACGTAACCGGGGACGCCGAGGGCGGTGCGGACGCCGGTGCGTGTGGCGCCCGCGGTGGTGCTGGTCAGATGCGGCATGCCGCCTCCATCCAGATGTCTGCCAGGGATTCTTCGAGGTTGATCCGGGGCCGCCAGCCGAGCCGGTCGCGCGCGGTCCGCACGTCGGCCTGCTGCCAGCTGCCGCAGCCGTCCGGGTACGGGTACGCCATGGGGGCCGCGTGGTCGGAATCGGCGCGCGGGTGGCCGATGGTGCCGCGCAGGGGGCCGGGCGGGGCGTCGAGTTCGTGCAGGGCGCCGCCGTATCCGGCCACGCGTGCGAGGACCGCGGCGGCGTCGCGGAGGCGGACGGCACGGCCGGAACCGATGTTGATGACGCCCTGCGCGGCGGAGAGCGAGGCGGCGTGCACGGCGCGGGCGACATCGCGCACGTCCACGAAGTCGCGCTGCACGCCGAGCCCGGCGAGCTTCAGTTCGCCGTCACCCGACTGCATCGCGCGGCGCATGGCCTCGGCGAGGCGGCCGAGCGGGGAACCGGCCGGGGTGCCGGGTCCGGCGGGCGAGAAGACGCGCAGGACGACGGCGTCGAGGCCGGAGCCGAGGACCAGTTCGGTGGCGGCGAGCTTGCTGACGCCGTACGGGCCGCCGGGGCGCGGTACGGCGTCCTCGGCCGTGGAGGAACCGGGCTGGCTCGGGCCGTACTCGGAGCCGCAGCCGATCTGCACCAGGCGGGCGCCGCAGCCGCTGCGGCGCAGGGCCTCGCACACGGTGGCGACGGCGACGGTGTTGTGCCGGGTGAGATCGCGGGCGCCGCCCCGGGTGGCGCCCGCGCAGTTGATGACGACTCCGGGGTGCACCGCGTCGAGGAAGCGGGTGAGCGCGCCCGGGCTGCCGCTGGCGAGGTCGAAGCGGACGTCGGCGTCGTCGCCGCGGCCGAGGGCGGTGAGCTGGACGGCCGGGTCGGCGAGCAGGCGGTCGGCGACGAAGCGGCCGATGTATCCGTTGGCTCCGATCAGCAGAACCCTCATCGGGCGCCCCCCGGGATGTGCGCGCCGGTGGAACCGGCCGGTGCGAAGGCTCCTGCGGCCGCTCCGGCGGTTCCGGTGGCTCCGGACGCTCCGGGTCGGGAGGTGGTCATCTGGTGTTCTCCTTCAAGGGGGTGGTACGGGTGCCTTCGGCGGCGGGCCGGGAGCCGGTGGCCGTCGCCCGGGGCTGTCGGGTGTTTCGCGCGGAGGGCGCAGGCGGGCTCGGTTCGGACCGGTGGCGGAGGGTTCACTCGGGTCCTCCCGTGGGCGCGTGGGCCGAGGCCTGGGTGAGGGTGCGGACGGCGTGCACCAGCAGGGCCAGGGCCGCGGTGCCGCAGGCGAGGGCCGGGACGGCGGCCGCGCCCCAGGCGTCCACGAGGGTCCGCTCGGGAGCCGCGAGGAAGGCACAGCCGGGCAGCCGGGCAGCCAGCGGCAGGGCGAGGGCCACCGCCTCCGTGGCCGCCGCGGCGCCGAGGACGAGGGCGGGCGCGTGCCGGTGGTGGTGCACGGCGAGCAGGCGGGCGAGCAGGAGCAGGGCCCCCAGAGCCAGGGCCTGCGGGTAGGCGGCGGATTCGTGCAGGACGGTGCCGCACAGCAGGAGCAGCGCCGTGAGCGCGCCGAGGAACAGCGTGAACGTGCCGAGCAGCAACGGCCTGGCGGCCGCCGTGAAGTCCTGCAGGCCCCGGCTGCCGGCGAGCCTGCGGCGGGCGCCGGCGGTGAGCAGGTGGGCGCACCAGGCCGCCGGGGCGCAGGCCAGCGTGAGGGCCAGGGCGGGCGCGGTGGCGGTGGGCCAGGGGCCGTCCGGGGCTCCGGTGGGCAGGGCGTCGGGGCCGCCCGTCAGGACGGCGTCGAGCAGGCCGTCGCCGAGGAGTGAGTAGCCCAGCAACCACAGCGTCGACGCGCGTGTGCCGCCCGCCGAGGAGCGGTACGCGTGCGTGCGGGTCCGCCCGGCCAGGGGGCCGCGTCGCAGTGCGGCGCGCGTGGCGAGGGCCACGGCGAGGGCGCCGCCGAGGGCCGCCAGCAGGCGGGGCTGTCCGTGGGTGAGCCGCAGTGCCGCCACGGTGGCCGCGCCGAGGGCACCGGGCAGCAGGGTGAGCAGGACCCGGCCGGCGCGGACGCGGGGTACGGGCGGGGGCTGGGACTCCGGGCGCGGATCTCCGTCGCGCGGCACGCGCGCGTACAGCTCTTCGGCGAGCGAGAACACGTCCCGGTGCCGGAAGCGGGCGGCGGTACGGTCGGTGACCCCGTGCGCCTCCAGCCCGGCCGCGATCTCCAGCGCGTCCACGGCCTGCTCGCACAGCTCACGGTGCCGGTACAGCAGCGCTTTCACCGGGTCCCCTCCCCCGCGCCGGGGCATGGGAGTACGTCTCTCGCCGGAGGCCGCCTTCGCCGCGGCCCCCGCGACGGCCGCCCCGGCACCGTGCCCGGCGTGCCTGCCGGCACTCGCGGAGGCCGACGGCGCCGCGGGGCCGGAGTCGTCCGCCGAGCCCTCGACGGGCGAGGCCGACACAGCACTGCGCCCACCCCCCAGCCACGCCCCTGACCGGGCGTCCCACGGATCGGCGCCGCTGGGCATCCCCGGCCGGTCGAGTCCGCCCACCTCGCTCAGGTCGAGTCCACCCGCCTCGCTCAGGCCCTGGCCGCCGTCGCCACGGGACGGGCACGCAAGCGTCGCCCCGCCCGCTTCACCGCGAACCTGGGCGTCCTCGGCGACGGCCGCCCCGCCGCCCTCGTCCCACAGGACACCCCCGTCGGCGCGGGGGCTCCTGCCGGCGGCCGCCGCCCCGCCCGCCTCGCCCGCGGCCCACCCGCCCTCACCGCCGGATCTGTGCCCCGGAGCGGGAACGAGGTCGCCCGGGGCGCCCGGCGCAGCGGGTCCCAGGCCGCCGCGGTCGCTCGGCGCCCGGCCCGCCGCGTCGCCGAAGTGGTCGTCGAACGCGTTCATCAGGCCCCCTCCGCAGCCGCCAGAGGCGTGGCGCGTACCGGTGCGGCCGTGGCCCAGCCGGGGATGGCGCGGGGCAGTACGCGGGCCGTGGGACCGGTCCAGCGGCCGGGGACGCGGGACTCGGCGGGGGTGGCGAAGGGCAGTGGCTCGCCCGCCTCGTCGAGGACGACCCGGCGGACCGGACAGTGCGACACGATCTCCAGATAAATGCTGTGAAATGCCGCGCCGTTCTGCTCGACGGTGAACAGTGTGAGCGCCCGGGCGCGCGCGGCGGCACCGAGGCGCGCACGGCGCTCGGGGTCGCGCAGCAGCGACAGGCACGCCTCGGCGAGCGCCCGTGGGTTGCGCGGGGGCACGACGAGGCCCGTGCCGCCGATGGCCTCCACCACCGCGCCGACGTCCGTGGACACCGTGGCCCGCCCGCAGAACATGGCCTCTATGAGGCTGACCGGGAATCCCTCCACCACGCTGGACAGCACGACGACGGCGCCGGCCGCGTACGCGTCGGGCAGGGTCGGGGCCTCCGGGCCGCCGATCTCCTCGAAGGAGACCGGGTTGTCGCCGATGGCGTGCACGCCCTCCGCCTCGTCCGGGAAGAGCTGCGCGGCGAGCGCCCGGCAGTGGCCGAGATAGGCCTCGCCCTCGGGTCCGCAGGGCGCGCCGACGATCCGCAGGCGCGCCTTGGGCTCCTCCTTGCGCACCTCGGCGAAGGCGTGAAGGAGGGAGACGAGGTCCTTGGCGGGTTCGACGCGGCCGACCCAGACCAGGGTCTGCGGGTCGGAGCGGTCCGGGGACTCGCCGGCCTCCGTGAAGCGGGCGGCCTCCATGCCCGGGTGGACGGTGCGGATCCTGCTCCGCTCGGCGCCACACCGTTCCTGCCAGCGGCGGGCGTGCGCGTTGCCGGGGGTGAGGATCTCGGCCCGGCGGTAGACCTCGGCGGCGAGCCGGCCGTGGAAGGCCGCGAGCAGCGCGCGTACGGCGGGGGCGGCGGCGTCGGGGCCGAGGGCCAGGTAGTGCGAGCGGAGCTGGACGCCGTACTCGGTGACCAGCAGCGGCACGTCGGAGAAGTGCCGGGCGAGCAGCCCGGGAAGAGCGGCGGTGCCGCCGGCGGTGGCGTGGCAGAGGTCGGCCGCGCCGAGGCCGTCGTCGTCGTACCAGTCGAGGGAGAGGGGTCGCAGGGCGCGTTCGAGGTGCGCGGTGACGGTGAGCAGATCCGGGACGCGCGCCTCACGCGCCGTGCGCAGCGCGCCGGGGGCCCGGCAGGCGCGTTCCAGGGTGCGTACGGCGGTGTCGGAGCGCAGGGCGCCGACCAGCCCGCCTTCCTCGCGGGCGAGTTCGGCGAGTCCGTACAGCGCGCTGCCGAAACGGTCCGCCAGGTCATCGGTGCGGGTTTCGGGCCCGGTGCACACCGCCCCGGCGCACACCGCCCCGACCAGTTCCCCGTAGCACTCGGCGAAGCGCCGGCGCGCGCGGCGCCCGCAGGCGGCCCCGTCGTCCTCGGCCGTCCACAGCGGCGCCGTACGGACCCGGCTGACCTGCGGCGGGAGCGGGACCCAGCCCGCGTCCTCCTGGTGCCGACTGCGGCTGAGCGCGTAGATGTCGAACTCGTGCTGCTCGAGCCCGCGCACGAGCCGGTCGCACCAGAGTCCGGCGTCACCGCTCACAAACGGGTAGCCACCCTCCGTAAGCAGTCCGATGCGCACGTGTGCACCCCCGTTCTCCCGTTTGGGGAGCCGCCGTCGGTCCCGACGGCTCGCAGCGGGACGAACGTAAGCGGACAAGGCGGTGGCGCGACGGACGGTTGTCCATCGCGCCACCAAAAGGGGTGAACGGTCGTAACTTTCGCGTGCGGATCACGTTCCGCCACGCTAGGAGTTCACACAGTGAAGTTCACACAGTGATCATGGATGCACGGGACGTCACGCCGCGGCGGGTTCGCGCCGGGCCGCGCGCCGCCGGGCCGCCAGCTCGGGGTCGAGCGCGGGTACGGCGGCCAGGAGTTGCCTGGTGTACGCCTCGCGCGGGCTGTCGTACACCTCGTCGGCCGGCCCGTACTCCACGAGCCGGCCCCGGCGCATCACCGCGACCCGGTCGCTGACCTGGCGGACGACGGCGAGGTCGTGCGCGATGAAGACCAGCGCGAGGCCGAGTTCCCGCTGCAGTTCCCCGAGCAGGGCGACCACCTGGGCCTGGGTGGTGACGTCGAGCGCGGAGACGGGCTCGTCGCAGACGATGACGCGCGGCTCGGCGGCGAGCGCGCGGGCGATGCCGATGCGCTGGCGCTGGCCGCCGCTGAACTCGTGCGGGTAGCGGTCGTAGTGCGCCCTTTCGAGCCCCACGCGCTCCAGCAGCTCCGTCACGCGCCCCCGGATGCGCTCCTCGTCGCTCCCCCGCGCTCGGCCCCGCTCACGCGGGGGGACCCCCATGCCACGCGCGCGGAGCGGGTCGGCGATGGACTCGCCCACGCTGCGACGGGGGTTGAGGGAGGAGACGGGGTCCTGGAAGACCATCTGGACGGCCGGGTTCACGCCGGTGAGCGGGCGTCCTTCGTAGCGGATCCCGCCCGCGGTCGGCTCCAGCAGCCCGACCAGCATGCGGCCGAGTGTGGTCTTGCCGCTGCCGCTCTCCCCGACCACGCCGAGGGTCTCGCCGCGGCGGACGGTCAGCGAGACGTCGTCCACGGCGGCGAAGGTCCGCTTGCCGCGCCCGAACTCGCGCCGCACTCCGTCTGCCTCCAGCACGACCTCCCCGGCGGCCCGGGAGCCGGTCCGGCGCGCGTCCACGCGCGGGACGGCGTCGAGGAGTTCGCGGGTGTACGCCTGGGCGGGCGCGGCGAGGACCGCGCCGACCGGGCCGTGCTCGACGGCCCGGCCGTGCCGCATGACGAGGACGTCGTCCACGCTCTCGGCGGCGACACCCACGTCGTGGGTGACGAGCAGCAGACCCATGCCGGTCTCCTCGCGCAGCGTGTGCAGCAGGTCCAGGATCTGGGCCTGGACGGTGACGTCGAGGGCCGTGGTCGGCTCGTCCGCGATCAGCAGCTCCGGTCCGCAGGCGAGGGCCATGGCGATGAGGGCGCGCTGACGCATGCCTCCGCTGAACTCGTGCGGGCGGGAACGGGATCGCCGCACCGCGTCCGGGATCCCCACCCTGTCCAGCACCTCCACCGCACGCGCGCGTGCGGCGCGGCGCGACACGCGCGTGTGGACGCGAAGGACCTCGGCGATCTGGTCACCGATCGCGTAGTACGGGTCGAGCGAGGACAGCGGGTCCTGGAAGACCATGGCGGCCTTCGCGCCCCGCATCCGCCGCACCTCCTCGTCGCGTGCCTCCTGGACGTCGGTGCCGGCGACCCGGACCGAGCCGGTGACCCGGGCTCCGGTGCCCCGGTGCAGGCCCAGCAGGGCGCCCGCGACGGTGGACTTGCCCGAGCCGGACTCGCCGACGAGGGCCAGGGCGGCGCCCTTCGCCAGGCTGAAGGAGAGACCGTCCACGGCCCGCAGGGAACCGAACTCGACGGTCAGATCCGTGACTTCCACCAGGCTCATGCGAGTACCACCCGTCGGTCGGCCACCGCGTACAGCACGTCCGCGAGGGCGTTGGCGAGGATCACGAAGAAGCCGGTGACCAGGACCATGCCGACGACCACCGGCAGGTCGACGACCTTCACCGCGTGCACCAGCTCCTGGCCGATGCCGGGCAGGCCGAAGAGGGTCTCGGTGAGGACGGCGCCACCGATGGCCGAGCCGAAGGTGACGGCGTTGAGCGCGATGACGGACGCCGTGGCGCCGCGCAGCGCGTGCCGGGCGATCACCGCTCGCTCACCGACGCCGTACGCACGGAAGGTGCGGATGTGGTCCTCGGCCAGCGTCTCCAGCATGGACGCCCGGGTGAGCCGGGCGAAGTTGGCTGCCTCGATGAGTGCGAGGGAGAGCCAGGGCAGCAGCAGGTTCCACGCCCACTGCTCGGGGTCGTCGGTGAAGTTCACGTACTGCGGGAACGGCAGCAGCTGCAGTTCGCCGCAGACGACGATCATCAGGATCAGACCGATGACGAAGACGGGGGTGGCCGTGCCCGCCAGGGTGATCGCGGTCAGGACGCGCTCGGTGAGCCGGCCGCGCCGCCACGCGGAGAGCACACCGGTGCCGATGCCGAGCAGCAGCCAGATCACCATCGCGCCGAGCACCAGCGAGAGGCTCACCGGCAGCTTGGTCAGGATGATGTCGGTGACCTGCTGGTCGGTCTGGTACGACTGGCCGAGGCAGGGCGCCGAGCAGTGCTCCACGGACGTGCCGGTGGAGAAGTCCTGGCCCACGAAGAGGCCCTGTAGGAAGTGCCAGTAGCGCACGTACAGCGGGTCGTCCAGGTGGAGTTGCTGCGCCACCTGGTGGACCTGGGCCGGGGAGCAGCGGGGGCCGCAGGTGATCTGGGCGACGTTGCCGGGGGTGACGTAGAAGACGACGTAGATGATCACCGAGAGGACGAACAGGGTGACGACGGCGCCGATGACGCGGCGCAGGACGAAACCGGTGAAGCCGTTCACGCCCGGTCCTCCTTCTCAGGTACGGCCGTCTCCGCGCGGGCTTCGGGCTTCGCTACGGCCGTCTCGGCGCGGGCTTCGGGCTTCGGTACGGCCGTCTCGGCGCGGGTGCCCTTCTTCGCCGCGGCCGTCTCGGCGCGGGTCTCCCGCTTGCGGCCGGTGCCGATGCGCAGGCGGGAGGCCGCGCGCGGGTCGAGGGCGACGCGGACGCCGTCACCGAGGACGGTCATCGCCACGACGGTCACGAACAGGGCGGCGGCGGGCAGCAGCAGGTACTGCGGAGCCGCCTGGTACCAGACGTCCGCGGAGGTGAGCATCTGCCCCCACGAGGGGGTGGGCGGCTTCACGCCGACACCGAGGAAGGACAGTGCCGCCTCGGCGCTGATGTTGGACGGGATCAGCAGCGCCGCGTACGTGATGACCGGCGCGGCGAGCCCCGGGAGCAGCTCGCGCAGGGCGATCCGCCAGGTGCTCCAGCCGCTGAGCCGGGCCGCGGAGACGTAGTCGAGGTTCTTGAGGGTGAGGGTCTGGGCGCGCACCATCTTCGCCGTCGTGGCCCAGCCGGAGACCAGGGCGATGATGAGGGCGACGAGCACGGGCCGCGGGAAGTCGTCCGGGACGACGGCGAGCAGCGCGAGCGCCATGATCATCAGCGGCATCGAGACGAAGAGGTCGGTGATCCGGCTGAGGATCAGGTCGACCCAGCGGTTGCCGAGGCCGGCGGCCACGCCCATGGCGATGCCGAGGCTCACCTGCACCACCGTGGCGCCCAGCGAGACCCCCAGCGACACCCGCGCCCCGTAGACCAGCCGGGCGAACATGTCGCGGCCGGTCTGGGGTTCGACGCCCAGCCAGTGGTCGGCGCCGATGCCCCCGAAGGAGCCGACGGGCACGCCTCCGCGCGCGGAGTCGATCAGGGAGGGGTGGTAGGTGGTGGGGTCCTGGCCCTCCAGCGCGGTGAGCAGCGGCGCCGCGAGCGCGATCAGGACGAGCAGCGCGACGACGGCCGCGGCGGCCAGGGCGGCGCGCTGCGCCCGCAGCCGCCGCCAGAACTGACGTGCCCCCGAGACCGCCGGGACGGAAGCGTCCGTCCCGGCGGTCTCGACGGCGACAAGTGCCTCGCTCACGGCGTCACTTCACCGCGACCTGGGAGATGTCCAGCACGCCGGTCCAGTCGCTGATGACGATGTCCTTGACGTCCTTGCCGTACAGGCGCTTGTAGACCGGGTGGAACAGCGGCACGACGAGGGCCTTCTCGCCGATCTTCTTGTCCAGTGCACCCCACCGCTCGGCGGCGGCGTCCAGGTCGGTCAGCTTGTTGATCGCGTCGATCTCGGCATTGACCGACTTGTCGTTCAGCAGGCCCGTGTTGAAGTTCGCTCCGTCCTTCACGATCTGCCGGCCGTCGAAGATCGGGGCGAGGAAGGGGCCGCCGGAAGGCCAGTCGGCACCCCAGTGGGCGAGGAAGAACCCGGGCTCGGTCTTCACGCTGTGGATCTTGTCCCGGTAGTCGTTGTCCTCCAGGCCCTGCAGCTTGACCGTGATGCCGGCCTTCTTGAGCGCGTCCTGAACGGCGGTCGCGATCTCCGGGCTGGTCTCGAAGTCCTTGTTGTTGGAGTGGGTCAGCGTGATGGTGAGGCCGCTCTTGTAGCCGGCCTGCGCGAGCAGCTCCCTGGCCTTGGCCGCGTTGCCGGACTCGCCCGCCGGGAACGGGTCGTAGGGCGTGTAGCCGAAGGACTTCTGGTCGGGCAGGAAGGTGGTGGCGGGCTCGGCGAGCGCGCTGCCGCCGGCCGCGTTGACCACGGAGGACCGGTCGATGGCGGAGGAGATCGCCTGCCGGACCTTCGGGTTGTCGAACGGCTTCACGGTCGGGTTGAACGCGATGTAGTTCGTGTAGCCGAAGTGGCCGGTTCCCACCCGCGCGGCCAGCTCCTTGTCACCGCTGACCTTGGCCAGCTCGGCCGGGCCGAGGTTGGTGTCCGTGGTGACCGCGGCGGCGTCCGCTCCCTGGGACGCGGACAGCCGCTGGTTGATCACGGAGGAGTCGAGGCCGGAACGGACGTCGATCGTGTCCGGGTAGGCCTTGCGCTCGGCGTCGACCGCCGCGGACCAGTGGGTGTTGCGCTCCAGGACGAGGTGCTCACCGTCGTTCTCGTTCTTGACGACCTTGTACGGGCCGGACGAGATCGGGTGCGACTCGTACTTGGTGCCCGTGTCCTTCGCCTTGGGGACCGGGGTGAACTGGGTCTGCGTGGCGAGGTACGGGAACTCGCCCTCGGGCTTGTTCAGGTGGAAGACGATGGTCCGGGAGTCCGGCGTCTCGATCGCGGACAGGCCCTTCTTGTCCTTGTACGGGCCCTGGTAGTCGGCGGCGCCGACCAGCCAGTCCCTCAAGTAGGGTGCGCCGCCCGAGAGTTCGGGGGCGAAGGAGCGCTCGATGCCGTACTTGACGTCGGCCGAGGTGATCGGGGTGCCGTCCTCGTACTTGAGACCCTTCTTCAGGGTGTACGTCCACACGGTCGCGTCCTTGTTGGGGCGCCCGGTGTCGGTGGCGAGGTCCGGGACGACCTTTGCGCCGGCCTCGCCGTTCTCGCGGTTGCGCGTGGTGAGGGTGCGGAAGACGAGCGAAGGGACGTTTCCGCCGCCGGAGGTGTAGAGGCGGGCCGGGTCGAAGTCGGCCTGCGGCTCGGAGTTCAGCACCGTGAGCGTGCCGCCCTTATGGGGCGCGGAGTCGCCACCGGAACCCTTGGCATCGTTGTCCTCAGGACCGCAGGCGGCGGCGCCCGCTGCCACTACCAGGCTGACGGATGCCGCTGCCACGCGGCGCGCTATGACGGACGGTTGACGCATCGGAATGACGACCTCTCGTGGGCTGATCGAGGGTTTCTCGAAAAGTGAGACAGATGGACGAGGAATGAGACGACTGCGAACAGACGTCGGCCCCGGCGCCGGGTCGTCGAAGAATCCGTGACACGTCAGTCACGGAGTGAGAAAAGGAGGAGTCGCGACGCGAACGCCAGGGCGGCGGCGTCAGCGACAGTCGATGTCGGCCACGCAGAGCGCGGTCACGCCGATCAGCGCCAGCTCGATGGCGGCGCTGTTGGAGACGGCATGACTAGACCACATGCGCAGAAATATGAACGAACTTGCGGCTCATGTCAACGTGACATGAGCGGCTCCGGTCAACTCCTGGGGAAGGGCCATGCGTTGGGCAGGCAGTGGATCCCGTCATGGTCGAGGAACTTGGTCTGCTGCTGCATGACGGGCGCCAGTTCACCGCTCTTCTGGCACGTCACATGCCCATGGCCGAGCCGGTGTCCGACCTCGTGATTGATGAGCATCTGCCGGTATGCGTAGATTTCGTCCCCGTATGTCTTGCTGCCCTGCGCCCACCGGTAAGCGTTGATCATCACGCGCTCGGTGGCGGCCGAGTCGCAGGAGACGTTGTCCTCCGTGGTGTCCAGGCCGGACTTCGCACACCACGTGGCGGTGGTGCCCGGGCTGGCCAGCGTGATCACGAAGTCGGGCTTGCCCGAGGAGATGCGCTCGAAGGTGCGGGCGCCGCCGTGACTCCAGCTGCGGTCGTCGTTCAAGGTCTTCTGCACGGCTGCGGCGAACAGCGCGCCGTCCAGTCCCAGCCCCTGCTCGACGTCCACCCGGTACCGGTACTTCTGCCCCGTGCCGGGCGCCTTGTCGAAGCCGGGCACGGCGTCGAACTTCCCCGAGCCCTTCAGCGTGGCACCGAGCGGGTACCTCCTGCCCATCTTCTGCTCGTACGTCAGCGTCACCGCGCTCGCCGAGGCGGAGGGTGCCGCCCCGTCGGGAGCGAGCGCGCCACCGGGCCGGCCGGTGTCGGCGTCGGACTGCGACTGTGCGGCGTCGCCGTCCCGGCCCTCGGTCACCTGACCGGCGACGACCACCGCCAGCACGGTGGTGACGGCCGCGGCCGCGATACCGGCGAAGGCCCGCCCCTTGCCGCCGCCACGCTGCGCGGGAACCCGGACGCCGTCCGCCGCGCGGGCGTCGGCCTGCTGTTCCTCGGCGGCCGGTACCTCCGCGTCACGCCCCTGGCCCACGCGGGGCGCGAAGACGTCCACGTCCTCGAGGCCGTCACTCGCGGCCTCGAAGGCGTCCAGATACTCCGGCCGGGGACCGGACCGCTGACCCGGACCGCCGCCCGGCCCCGCCTGCCGCTGCCGAGGCAGCACCACACCGGGCCCCGCACCGGCACCGGCACCGGCCGACCCGCCGAACGCCCCCCAGCCGCCGCCCGCTTCCCGCTGCTCGGGATGCCCGCCACGGGCGGGGCCACCGCCGGGGAAACGGGGCACACCGCGCGCGGGGGTGCCGTCGGCGAGACGCGGCACACCGTGGGCAGGGGTGCCGTCGGGAAGCCGCGGCACGCCGTGCGCAGGGGTGCCGTCCGGGAAACGGGGCACACCGCGCGCGGGAGTACCGTCGGCGAGACGCGGCACACCGTGCGCGGGGGTGCCGTCGGGAAGCCGCGGCACCCCCGGATACGCCGTCTGCGAAGCTCCCGGGGCAGCCGGACCCCGCCGACCGCCCGGAGCCCCCGATCCCCCCGGAAATCCCGGACCAGCCGGACCAACCGGAGCGGCCGGACCCAGCGGACCGCGTGAACCGCCACGCGGGCCTGCGGGGGCACCCGTGGCGCCGCCCTCCGCGTACGGCGGCTCGGTCGTCGGCCCGCCCCTCTGACCCGGTATGTCGGGACGGCCGTCGGAGCGTGTGCCCCGCCGCTCCGCCCGCCGTGCGGCTGTGTCCGCGGAGTCGTCCTTCGGAGCCGGTCCGCGGCGGCTGTGGCGTCCCACCCCGGCCCTCAGCTCCCCGCGCTCGTGGCGTCGACGTCCTCGGCGGCGCCACGCGGCCCGGTGCCCGCGGGCTTACCCGCGTCGGCTCCGCCCGAGTCGGCTCCGCCCGATCCATGCCGGCCCGCGTCACGTCCACCCGCGCCGCGC
The DNA here is from genome assembly GCF_055569615.1 of Streptomyces sp. NPDC031379. Lineage (NCBI taxonomy): Bacteria > Bacillati > Actinomycetota > Actinomycetes > Kitasatosporales > Streptomycetaceae > Streptomyces > Streptomyces sp. NPDC031379. Next base: position 88,750 of record NZ_JBVIIT010000002.1, read on the forward strand.
TCGCCCAAGTCGCCCACCTCCACCAGGAGTTCCCGGAACGCCCCGGCGACCACGTCCGGGTACTCCATCATCGCCACATGTCCGGCGTCCGGCAGGGACAACAGACGGGAGTCGCGGAAGGCACGGGCGGCCTTGCCGGCCATCCGGAAGCCGACCAGCTGGTCACGGCCGCCGTAGATCAGCAGGGTCGGCGCGAGGACGCGCTCGGCCTGGCGCCACAGATTGTGCTGTCCGCCGAGCGTGTAGGCGTTGACGATCCCGCGTGCGGAACGCGCCATCGCGTCCCAGAAGTACGGCAGTTGAAGCCGCCGTTGCAGCTCCTCGACCGCGTGCTGGAACGCTTCCGGCGACACCCGCCCGGGGTCGCCGTAACAGAGTGCCGTGACCCCGCGCACCCGCTGCTCGACCGTCCACTCCTGCGTGAACCGGGTGAACAGGGCGGCGATGCCGGGCACGCCGAGCAGCCCCGTCGGCACCGCGGTGCGCTGGATGCGCAGCTCGGGCAGCGCGGGCGAGACGAGGGTGAGCGTGCGGACGAGGTCGGGACGCACGGCGGCCACGCGCGTGGTGACCGCGCCGCCGAGCGAGTTGCCGAACAGGTGGACCGGGCCGCGGCCGGCCGCGTCGAGATAGCGGATCACCGCGCGCGCGTGCCCGGTGACGGAGTAGTCGCCGTCGTCCGGTGGCGGGGAGTCGCCGAAGCCCGGCAGGTCGACGGCCTCGCAGTCGACGACGCCGTCCAGCTCGGCCATCAGCGCGGACCAGTTCTGCGAGGAACCGCCGAGACCGTGGACGTACAGCGCGGGCGCCAGGCCCTCGCGCGGGGGGCGCCGGGAACGGACCGACAGGGTGACTCCGGGCAGGCCCACGGACCGCAGCCGCTCGCCCTCACCGACCCGTACGGGCGCCACCCTGGGAAGCACACTGGCGGCCGACACGGACGGCGACTCGGTCGAAGACATGCGCCAATGTTACGAGGTGATCACGCCCCGATTCGTGTGTTCGCCGTCACAGCGTGACCCGTGGGCCACAGGTGCACCGGTACACCACAGGGACCGATCACGACAACAGAGACGGAAAGCGTGTGAACCGTGAGCAACTGGTGAACCGGACAGCGAACGGGCGCAAGGCATGGCGTCCGGATCTGCCGTCTCCTAGGCTCGTACAGAGGGCACCCGCTTGTGGCCCCTGCTGCTTCCAGGGACGTTCGTAGGAAGGGAGCCCACCATGGCCTATGACCCCACCGAGCCCGACACGATCGAGGATCTGGAGGCCGACGCGGTCCCGGAGATCGACGACGTCGAGGCCCCCGAGGTGGACGCTGCCGAGCAGCACACGGACGTCGCGCCGAACCGTGACGACCCCCTGACGGAAGTGGATCCGGACCGCGCGAACGTCGCCGATCTGGTCGAGCAGGCCCGCGTGGTCTCGCTGGACGAGGACGACTACCGCTGACCTCGCGGGACCGCGCCGACCGCAGCCGGCCGCGGTCGGACCGCTGCGCGGCTTTCGCGGCCGTCCGGTACGTGAAATTCTGCGCTCGCACCGCGCACACCACGGTTACCGAAAAGTACGATGGCCGCGCGGCCTACACCGCATGTGGACGACTCTGGGAGGCGGCGTGACAGCCATCGAGCAAACTGAGGCGGCACGCCCGCGCGGCACCCGTCTGCCGCGCCGAGCTCGACGGAACCAGCTGCTGGGCGCCGCCCAGGAGGTCTTCGTCGCGCAGGGCTACCACGCGGCGGCGATGGACGACATCGCGGAGCGGGCGGGCGTGAGCAAGCCGGTGCTGTACCAGCACTTCCCCGGCAAGCTCGACCTCTACCTCGCCCTGCTGGACCAGCACTGCGAGGCGCTCATCCAGTCCGTGCGCGGCGCGCTCGCCTCGACGACCGACAACAAGCAGCGCGTGCGGGCGACGATGGACGCGTACTTCGCGTACGTCGAGGACGACGGCGGCGCCTTCCGGCTGGTCTTCGAGTCGGACCTGACGAACGAGCCGGCGGTGCGAGAGCGCGTCGACAAGGTCACCAACGAGTGCGCCGAGGCGATCTGCGACGTCATCGCCGAGGACACGGGCCTCTCGCGCGCGGAGTCGATGCTGCTCGCCTCCGGCCTCGGCGGTCTCGCCCAGGTGGTGGCCCGTTCCTGGCTGCACAGCGACCGCAGCGTCCCGCGCGACCAGGCGGTGCAGCTGCTGACCTCACTGGCCTGGCGGGGCATCGCCGGCTTCCCGCTGCACGGCAGCGAGCACCACTGACGGCCGTTTGTTCCCATGGGCTGTTCGCTGATGGCGTTCCGGCCCGCAGCGTGTACGTCCCCTCACCGGGCTAATGTGTGCTGCGTACGGCGCGGAAGATCGCGCACATCACTGACCGTCGGAGGGACATAGCCGTGGAGGTCAAGATCGGCGTGCAGCACGCGCCCCGCGAGATCGTTCTGGAGAGCGGTCAGAGCGTCGAAGAGATCGAGCGTCTGGTGTCGGAGGCACTGTCCGGCAAGACGCAGCTGCTGAGCCTCCAGGACGAGAAGGGCCGCAAGGTCCTCGTGCCGACGGACCGTCTGGCGTACGTGGAGATCGGCGAGCCGACCGTGCGCAAGGTGGGCTTCGGCGCGCTGTAGGGCGAAGTCGTGAGAAGGGCCCGGCGGCCATGTGCCGCCGGGCCCTTGCGCGTGCGGAGCACGCACAGGCGATGCACGATTCCTCCACAGCGGATGATTGCAATCCGCAGGTCACGGGTATGACGGGCTACGACCGAAAAGGGCCGACCGGCCGTGGGAGGGACCTCTCGATGATCCTGGAAGCACTCGGCTCCGCTGTGCTCGGTCTCGTGTTCGCGTGGGCTGCGGCGCACCGCCTGTCGCACCGGCTGCCGGCCCGCCCGCTGGTGTACTGCACGGGCATCGCCGGAGCCCTGTTCGGCGACTTCGTCACCCACAGCGCCCTGGGTCCGGGCAGCACCCTGCCGAGCCTCCTCGGCGCCGCCATCGTCTCGGCGGCGTCCCTGTCCCTGCTCCTGCGCCCGACGGGGCGCCGCCTGCGCCGACGATCAGCGCCGGCGTAGGCGCGGCCGAGCCGTCAGCGGCGCGGGGCTGTGCGGATCTGCGGCTCCGCCCCGAGAGCGCGGGCAACCGCGACGCACCCGCAACGCCCCGCCCGCACCCGCCGCACCCGCACCGGGGGGCCGGGGTGCGCCCGGCGCTCAGGCAGCGAGGCCCAGCGCGGCCATCCGCTTGGTGTGAGCCTCGGTGATCCGCGAGAACATCCTGCCGACCTCGGCGAGATCGAACCCGTCGGCGACCCCGCCCACGAGCATCGTGGACAGCGCGTCCCGGTCGGCGACGACCCGCTGCGACTGCGACAGCGCCTCCCCCATCAGCCGCCGCGCCCACAGCGCCAGCCGGCCGCCCACGCGCGGGTCGGCGTCGATCGCGGCCCGCACCTTCTCCACCGCGAACCCGGCGTGCCCGGTGTCGTCGAGCACGGCGAGCACCAGCTCGCGCGTGTCGGAGTCCAGGCGGGCCGCGACCTCGCGGTAGAAGTCGCTCGCGATCGAGTCGCCGACGTACGCCTTGACCAGGCCCTCCAGCCAGTCCGAGGGCGCCGTCTGCCGGTGGAAGCCGTCGAGCGCGGCGACGAACGGGTCCATGGCGGCCGTGGGCTCCTCGCCGATCTCGGTCAGCCGGTCCCGCAGCCGCTCGAAGTGGTGGAACTCGGCCGAGGCCATCTTCGCCAGCTCCGCCTTGTCCGCGAGGGTCGGCGCCAGCTTGGCGTCCTCCGCCAGCCGTTCGAACGCCGCCAGCTCCCCGTACGCGAGCGCTCCGAGAAGATCCACGACCGCGGCGCGGTACTGCGGGTCGGCGGAGGCCTGCGCCCAGTCCTGGGCGGCGACACCGGTCGGTTCGGCGGAGGCGGCGGACGCGTTCTCAGGCTTGTCAGAGCTAGTCATGAGGCGCACAATAGCCCGCTCGGCGACCTTCGGAAGCCCCTGGTCAACCACTGTGACCGCTACTACGTGACCTATTCGGCCATCACATGTGCGCGATTCCGGGGTATGGTGGTAATGCGCCTGCTGAGTGCGTCGACGATGTTCGACGTGTCCCGACAGGGCGCACGCATGAGGATGCCCGGTCGGTGGCCCGATCGGCTCCGACCCGACAGCCCTCCCTGGCCGTACGGCTCATTACGTACGACGACCGGAGGGACACCCTCAGCGGTACGAGCGCTAGAGCGTCGGCAGAGGTCCCGTGCTTTACGGCTGGCCCGAGTGGTTCGCCCGTATGGCAGCCGACGTCCCCGGCACGGTCCGTCAAAGACCCCCGCGCTCGCCTCGCACCGCGCCACACAGAAGAGGCATAACCCTGACTACGTTTCGAGACCTCGGAATCCTTCCCGAGACGGCCGAGGCCCTGGAAGCCGTCGGCATCATCAACCCCTTCCCCATCCAGGAGATGACGCTTCCCGTCGCCCTTTCCGGCACGGACGTCATCGGCCAGGCCAAGACCGGCACCGGCAAGACGCTGGGCTTCGGTCTTCCGCTCCTCGAGCGCGTCACCGTCCCCGCCGACGTCGAGGCCGGACGCGCGGCCCCCGAGGCCCTCACCGACGCCCCGCAGGCGCTCGTCGTCGTCCCCACGCGCGAGCTGTGCACGCAGGTCACCAACGACCTGCTGACGGCCGGCAAGGTCCGTAACGTGCGCGTGCTGGCGATCTACGGCGGCCGGGCCTACGAGCCCCAGGTCGAGGCCCTGAAGAAGGGCGTCGACGTGGTCGTCGGCACGCCGGGCCGGCTGCTGGACCTCGCGGGCCAGAAGAAGCTGAACCTGAACCACATCAAGAGCCTGGTCCTCGACGAGGCCGACGAGATGCTGGACCTGGGCTTCCTGCCCGACGTCGAGAAGATCATCAACCTGCTTCCGGCCAGGCGCCAGACCATGCTGTTCTCCGCGACCATGCCGGGCGCGGTCATCGGCCTCGCGCGCCGCTACATGTCGCAGCCCACGCACATCCGCGCCACCGCGCCGGACGACGAGGGCGTGACCGTCGCGAACATCAAGCAGTTCGTCTACCGCGCGCACTCCATGGACAAGCCGGAGATGGTCGCCCGCATCCTCCAGGCCGAGGGCCGCGGACTGGCGATGATCTTCTGCCGTACCAAGCGCACGGCCGCCGACATCGCCGAGCAGCTCCAGCGTCGCGGCTTCGCCTCCGGCGCGGTCCACGGCGACCTCGGCCAGGGCGCCCGCGAGCAGGCGCTGCGTGCCTTCCGCAACGGCAAGGTCGACGTTCTCGTCTGCACCGACGTCGCCGCGCGCGGCATCGACGTCGAGGGCGTCACCCACGTCATCAACTACCAGTCCCCCGAGGACGAGAAGACGTACCTGCACCGGGTCGGCCGTACGGGCCGCGCGGGCGCCAAGGGTACGGCGATCACGTTCGTCGACTGGGACGACATCCCGCGCTGGCAGCTGATCAACAAGGCGCTGGAGCTGGACTTCAACGACCCGGCGGAGACGTACTCCAGCTCCCCGCACCTGTTCTCCGACCTCGGCATCCCCGAGGGCACCAAGGGCACCCTGCCGCGCTCGGAGCGGACCCGTGCCGGTCTGGACGCGGAGGTGCTGGAGGACCTGGGCGAGACCGGCGGGCGTGGCGGTCGCGGGCGCGGTGACCGGGGCGGCCGTGGTGGTCGCGCCGAGTCCGCCACGGCCGAGCGCGAGCGTCCGGCGCGTACGCCGCGCCGTCGCCGCCGTACGCGCGGTGGCACCCCGCTGGACGCCTCCGCCGCTACGACGGCGCAGGCACCGGCCGCCGAGGCCGGCACCGAGGAGTCGCAGGCGACCCGTACGCCGCGCCGCCGTCGCCGTACGCGGGGCGGAGCGCCGGCGGAGGCCGTGGCGGCCGCCGCGGCACCCGTGACTCCGGAGGCCGCTGTCGAGTCGGTGGACACGGTGGAGGCCCCGGCCGCGTCCGACGCTTCGGAGAAGCCGCGCCGCCGCCGCACCCGCAAGTCCGCGGAGCCCCAGGCGACGGTCGTGGCCGTGGAGTCCCCGGTGGCCGCCGAGCCGGTGGCCGAGCCGGCCGCCGCGGCCGAGGCCGCGGTGGACACCGCCGAGACCACCGAGGCCAAGCCCCGCCGCCGCACCCGGAAGGCAGCGGAGCCGGCGCCTGAGGCGACGGCCACCACGACCGCCGAGGCCGCCACGGCCACGGAGGAAGCCGCCCCGGCGGCCAAGCCGCGCCGCACGCGGAAGACCGCGGCAGCCGCCGAGGCCACCGCGGACACCGCCGAGGGCACGGAAGCCAAGCCGCGCCGCACCCGGAAGACCGCTGCCACCACAGTGGACGCCACCGAGGCGGAGCCCGAGGCCAAGCCCCGCCGCACCCGCAAGACGGCAGCCGCCGCCGAGACCGCGACGGACACCGCCGAAGGCACGGAGACCAAGCCCCGCCGCACGCGGAAGACCGCGGCAGCCGCCGAGGCCGCCACGGACACCGCCGAGGGCACGGAAGCCAAGCCCCGCCGCACCCGGAAGACCGCTGCGGCGGCCACCTCCGAGGCGCCCGAGGCCGAAGCCAAGCCGCGCCGCACCCGCAAGACCGCGGCAGCCGCCGAGGCCACCGCGGACACCGCCGAAGGCACGGAAGCCAAGCCCCGCCGCACGCGGAAGACCGCGGCAGCCGCCGAGGCCACCGCGGACACCGCCGAGGGCACGGAGACCAAGCCCCGCCGCACCCGGAAGACCGCTGCCACCACAGTGGACGCCACCGAGGCGGAGCCCGAGGCCAAGCCCCGCCGCACCCGCAAGACGGCAGCCGCCGCCGAGACCGCGACGGACACCGCCGAAGGCACGGAGACCAAGCCCCGCCGCGCCCGGAAGACCGCTGCGGCGGCCACCTCCGAGGCGCCCGAGGCCGAAGCCAAGCCGCGCCGCACCCGCAAGACCGCGGCAGCCGCCGAGGCCACCGCGGACACCGCGGACACCGCCGAGGGCACGGAGACCAAGCCCCGCCGCACCCGCAAGACCGCTGCCACCGCAGTGGACGCGGTGGACGGGGTCGAGCCGGCCGCTCCGAAGGCACGGCGGACCCGTAAGGCCGTCGCGGCCGCTCCGGAGATTCCGGCGCAGGCCACCGAGGAGCCGGCGGCCACGCCGCGCCGCCGCACCCGCAAGGCGACGGCCGCCGTGGAGGCCCCCGAGGCCTGATCCGGCGCCGCGTACGCGGTAGCACCGTCAGTCGCCGATGGCCCGGTCCCCGTAAGGGGCCGGGCCATCGGCGTCCCCGTACCCGCACGGACTCCCCGTACGGACCCCTCGCCCTGCCCGGCCGCTCCCCGTGCCCGATAACCTCTGCCCATGAGCAGGCCCGCCACCTTCGTCCCGCCCCCCGGTGCCCGTGCGTACTCGCTGCGCACGGCGCGCGGTGAGTTCGCCGTCGTCGACGCTCCCGCGGCCGCCGGGGTCGAGCCCAGGGGAGTCGCGCTGCTGCTGCCCGGGTTCACCGGCAGCAAGGAGGACTTCAATCCGCTGCACGTGCCGCTGGCGGAGCGCGGGTACCGGACCGTGGCCGTGGACGGGCGTGGGCAGTTCGAGTCGGACGGTCCCGAGAGGGACGAATCCGCCTATGCGCAGGAGGAGTTGGCGCGGGACGTGCTGGCGCAGGCGGAGGCGCTCGGGCACCCGGTGCATCTGCTGGGGCACTCCCTCGGCGGCCAGATCTCGCGCGCGGCGGCGCTGGTCGATCCCACGCCCTTCCGGTCGCTCACCCTGATGGCCTCCGGCCCGGCGCAGATCTCGGCGTCCCAGCAGGAGCGGGTGAAACTGCTGCGGGACGCGCTCGAGGTGCTGGGCATGGCCGAGGTGTGGGCCGCGATCCAGGCGATGGAGACGCCCGAGGAGACCGAGACGCCCTCGCTCGACGGCGGGCTGGACGACCGGGACGATCTGCGGCGCCGCTGGCTGGGCACCAAGCCCGCGCAACTCCTCGCCACGGGGCGCCAGTTGTGCACGGAGCCGGACCGGATCGCCGAGCTGGCCGCCGTAGCGCTGCCGTTCCACGTCCTGTCGGGCTCCCAGGACGACACCTGGCCGCTGCCCCTGCTCGACGACATGGCGCTACGGCTGAAGGCGCGGCGGACGGTCATCGACGGCGCCGAGCACTCCCCCAACACCGACCGCCCGCTCGCCACGGCCCGCGCGATCGCCGACTTCTGGGACGACAGCGCGGCCCTGCCCTAGTACTGCGACTGGAGGTGGTCCCAGAAGCCGTCCCTGAGGGCGCGGCGCAGGTCGGCCTGGCCCCGCAGGGAGTACTGCAGCAGGCCCTCGGCCTCGACGAGCAGGTCCTGGTCGACGGAGCCGGGCAGATAGGGGTGGCCGGGCAGGAGTTCGACCAGCGCCTCGCGGCCCCGGGAGGCCAGCCACTTCGCGGCGATCTGGGCACCGACGAAGCGGACGTCCTCGCGGCTGGGGCGGGCGCCGGCGGTGGCGTCGTAGGCGGCGGCGGTGCGCCGGGTGACGTACGGCTTGAAGAACTCCAGGTCGAGGGTGCGCTGGCTGTCGACCTCCCAGAGCAGCGGCTCGGCCTGGTTGCGGCCCTCGGGGGCCTCGATGCCCCAGAGGTGGACACGCGCGCCGTACCCCTGGGCCGCCTCGACCGCCGAGACCAGGTCCTCGTCGCCGCCGAGCAGGGCGGCGTCGCTGATCGCGCGGTGGCGGGCCAGTGACTCCAGGTCGGAGCGGATGAGGGAGTCGACGCCCTTCTGCTGGTTGTTGGCGTTGAGGTTGCCGAGACGGACCTTCACGTCGGGGAGTTCCGCGATGGACTGCTGCTCGGCGGTGTGGATGCGGCGGCGGGCGCCGTCGTACCAGTAGACGCGCAGCAGTCGGCTGTCCGCGAAGATCGTGCGGGCTCGGTCGATCAGCGCGTCGATCAGGCCCTCGGCGTCGAGATCGAAGGCCCTGCGGTCCTCCGTGCCGGCGACCAGCCGGCCCGCGGCCGCGTACAGATAACCCGCGTCGACGAAGATCGCGTGGGTCGAGGGCGTCTTGGCCACCTCGGCGAGCATGCGCTCGAGCAGCTCGTTCGTGCGGTCGATGCGGGCGCCCAGGGCGGCCAGGTCGTCGTTCATCGGGTCCATTGTCCCGTTGGTCACGCTGCGAACACAACTGGTCCCGATCGGTCCCACGAGAGCCGCTTACCGGTCGGTAATTAGTCGTTCGAAAAATTTCTTTAGCGTAGGGAATGTTTGCAACAGGAAGCACGTTGACTACGAACGACACCGGATACACCTCTGGTGCACCAAGTAGTTCTCCGCAGGAGGATGACCAGACGAAGGGAGAAGCCCATGCGCTTCGAAATCATGCGACTCGACGAGGTCGACGGCACCACCGTGGACAGCACCGTCGTGGACGCCGCCTCCGTCAACCGGATCGTTCAGCAGGCCGCCGCCATCGGACAGCGCCTGTGGATCCGCCCGGCCGAGACCTCGGCCTCGTAGCGGACACCGCCACTCAAGCCTTCCGGGGGAGCCGAGCCGACGAGAACTCAGCTCCCCCGGATCACCTGAGTGACCCCGTTGATGATCTGCTGCACCGCGATCGCGGAGAGCATCATGCCCGCGAGCCGTGTCACCAGGACGACACCGCCGTCCTTGATGACCCGGATGATCAGCAGCGAGTAACGCATCACCAGCCACAGCACGACGTGGATCGCGAGGATCGCGGACCACACCGAGACCTGCGTGGCCACGCTGTCGGCCTTCTGCACGGCCAGGATCACGGACACGATGGCACCGGGCCCGGCCAGCAGGGGCATGCCCAGCGGTACGAGGGCCACGTTCACGTCCTTGGTCTGCTTCGGCTCGTCGGTCTTGCCGGTGAGCAGGTCCAGCGCGATCAGCAGGAGCAGCAGACCGCCCGCGATCATCAGGGCCGGGACGGAGACGTGCAGGTAGTTCAGGATCTGATGGCCCAGGACGCCGAAGACGGCGATGACCCCACCCGCCACGCAGACGGCCTGGAAGGCCATCCGCTTCTGCACCTTGGCCGGTCGTCCGGCGGTCAGGGCGAGGAAGATCGGGGTGATCCCCGGGGGATCCATGATGACAAAAAGGGTCAGGAACAGAGAGCCGAAGACGGCGATGTCGAACATGGTGAGCCTTGCAGGAGGAAGCCACCGCCGGCGGCCCCCGTCCGGCGGAGCGGACACGGGCGCACGGCGGACGTGCGAAAGGACGGGTGAGGGTAGGGAGCGGGGGCGGAGCCGGTGAGCGGGGAGGCGCCAGGCCGTCAGATCCCGCCGGTCCCCGGGACGGGGAAGGCGCCGGTCGCGCGCCGCGTGATCTCCCCGTACACCTCGGGGTCGGTCGTGTACGCGCCGAGGGACACGGTCTTGCGGCTGCCGTGGTAGTCCGAGGACCCCGTGACCAGCAGGCCCAGTTCCTTCGCGAGCCCCCGCAGCCGGGCCCGGGCGTCCAGGTCGTGGTCCATGTGGTCGACCTCGACGCCGTCGAGACCGGCCGCGGCCAGCTCGGCGATCACGGACTCGGGGACCGTGCGGCCGCGCTTGGCGGCGGCCGGGTGCGCGAAGACGGCCACGCCGCCCGCGCCCTTGATCAGCCGGATCGCCTCGAAGGGGTCGGTCTCGTGCTTCTCCACGAAGGCCCGCCCGCCGTCGGCCAGCCACTCCTCGGTGAACGCGTCGCTCACCGTCGGTACGACGCCCAGCTCGACCAGCGCGGAGGCGACATGCGGACGCCCCACGGAACCACCGGCGGCGATCCGCTCGACCTGCTCCCAGGTCACCGGCACGCCCAGCGCGTTCAGCTTGGCGACCATGCCCTGGGCCCGCGGCACCCGGTCGTCCCGGACCAGCTCCCGCTCGGCGAGCAGGGCGGGCTCCTCGGGGTCGAACAGGTAGGCGAGCATGTGCATGGAGATGCCGTCGACACGGCACGACAGCTCGGCGCCGGTGACCAGGGTGAGCCCCTCGGGCAGCGCGGCGATCGCCTCGGCATGGCCGCGGGTGGTGTCGTGGTCGGTCAGCGCGACGACGTCCAGTCCGGCCGCGGCGGCGTTCCGCACCAGCTCGGCCGGGGTGTCCGTGCCGTCGGAGGCCGTGGAGTGACAGTGCAGATCGATGCGCACGGCTGCTCCAGGCGATGACGGGACGGAAAGGACACCTAAGGATAGCCGGGATTTCACGCACGCCTGTCACACCCGCAGCTGGCGAGCACCCCCTACGGATGACTCTTGGAGGGGGCCCGCGCTACGGCCGGAGCAGGCGCGGCGAGAGCGCTCCGTAGGGAACCAGGTCCAGCTCCGCGCCCGCGTCCCGCAGATCCGTCAGCACCAGCTCGTCGTACATGAGCAGTCCGGCCTGCTCGGGCCACATCACCGCCCACAGCCACATCCCGAGAGCCTCACCGGCGAAGACGGCGCGGTCGTCGGGGGTGCGATAGACGTGCCAGAGCGGAGTCGGGCGGCCGGCGGCCAGAACCTTGGCCTGGGGCGGCTTCTCGACGTTCATGTACGACCCCGGGTCCGGGCCGTCTATGCCCGCGTACCGCGCGCCGAGTCCGACACCCAGCTCCTCGGCGACCAGGATCAGCTCACCGGGACCGCCGAGCGGGCCGGGGCCCGAGCAGGCGACGGCGGTCGCACGGCCGCCACTGCGGTCGTCACCCGCATAGGTCACGCCCGTGAACAGCCACCCGACCGGCAGCGGCCACGGCATCCACACCGGCACCTGCGTGCGACGCACCACCACGTTGAGGGCCTCGACGCTGGGCGGGATCACGGGCTGCAGCGGATACACCGTCCCGTGCACATCGCACTGCCACGAATCGGCGAAGAGACCGGGAGCCCTGACCCGGCCACCGCACCTCGGGCAACTGGGTTCGCCCCTCATAGGGCTCCACGGTCCTACCCCTGCCGCGCCACGTCAAGGACGATCACCCGTCCGGAGGGACGCCCGGCCAGGAGAAAGTAGATGTAGCTTGCATTGATTAGTCCAGCTAACTTACTGTGTGTATACAGCAACTGCCTGACGTCGGGACGGGAGAAGCACATGGACCCCTTCGAAGCGGGAGCCGGTGGCATCCTGCGACAGCCCAAGGCCGTCTGGGCGACGGCCGGCGCCTCCGTCGTCGCCTTCATGGGCATCGGCCTCGTCGACCCGATCCTGCCGTCCATCGCGCAGGGCCTCGACGCCACCGCCGGCCAGGTGTCCCTGCTCTTCACCTCGTACTTCCTGATCACGGCCGTGGCGATGCTGCTGACCGGCTTCGTCTCCAGCCGTATCGGCGGCCGCAAGACCCTCCTGCTCGGCCTCGCCCTCGTCGTCGTCTTCGCGGGTCTGGCCGGCACGTCGGACACGGTCGGCCGGCTCGTCGGCTTCCGGGCCGGCTGGGGCCTCGGCAACGCGCTGTTCGTGTCCACCGCGCTCGCGGTCATCGTGGGCGCCGCGGCCGGCGGCAGCGCGGCGGCGATCCTGCTCTACGAGTCCGCGCTCGGCCTCGGCATGGCCTGCGGCCCGCTGCTCGGCGCGGTCCTCGGCAACGTCAGCTGGCGCTACCCCTTCTTCGGCACGGCCGCCCTGATGGCGATCGGCTTCCTGTGCATCACGGGGTTCCTGAAGGAGCAGCCTAGGCCGGCCCGCAAGACGTCTCTCCTGGACCCGATCAGGGCGCTCGGCCACGGCGGCCTGGCCTCGGCGGCGGTCTCGGCGTTCTTCTACAACTACACGTTCTTCACCGTACTGGCCTTCACGCCGTTCGTGCTGGACATGACCCCGTACCGCTCGGGCGCGGTGTTCTTCGCCTGGGGCCTGCTGCTCGCCGTCTTCTCGGTGATCGTGGCCCCGCGGATGCAGGCCCGTCTCGGCTCGCTGAAGGTGCTCGGCGGCTCGCTGGTGCTGCTCGCGGCGGACGTCCTCGTGCTCGGCTACGGCGACCACACCGCGGCCGTCGTCTGCACGATCCTGTCCGGCGCCTTCATCGGCGTGAACAACACCGTCTACACCGAGCTGGCCCTCGGCGTGTCGGACGCGCCGCGCCCGGTGGCGAGCGCGGGCTACAACTTCGTCCGCTGGTTCGCGGCCGCGGCGGCGCCCTATTTCGCCCCGAAGATCGAGGAGTGGAGCGACATCCACATCCCGTTCGTGGTCGCGGCGGTCACCGCGGTGCTGGGCGCGCTCGTGGTCGTCGTACGCCGCCGGGCCCTCACCCTCCCCCGCCCTCGGCCTCGCTCGAGCGGGGGCACCCCCGTGGCGGAGGAGCCGCGACCGGGGCACGCGACCGAGGACGTGAGCGGCGTCTTCGCCAACTGACCGTTCAGCAAAGGCCTTTGGTGAGCTTGCTCACTTCGGCTCAGTCCAGCGGGACGGACCTGCGGGAGGGATCCCTCAGGTCCGTCCCGTTCGCCAGCCAGCGTTCCTGGAGCGCCTGGGCGCCGTGCACCCGCTTCCAGGCGGCCTCGTTCGGCGTCATCGGCAGCAGCGGCAGGAACCGTACGGGATCCATCGGGGCGTCCAGCTCCAGGTCCTCGACCAGCCCGCCGGGCTCGCCCACCAGGACCGAGCTGAAGGGAGCGCCGGGCCACAGCGGATCGCCCACGTCCAGGGAGGCGCCGGGGGTCACCACCAGACCCTCGACCTGCGGCGAAGCGGCGAGGACGGCGAGCGGGCGGAGCACCTTGTCGGTGTCGGCGACGCCCGCGCGGACGGACAGGACCAGCTCGGCGCGGGGGCCCTTGACCGGGTCGGCGAGCATCGCGGTGGGGTCCGCCATCGGGTGCTGGGACATGCCGAGGGTGGCGTACCGGACGACGTCCCCCTCCTGGAAGCGGAGCACCTCGATGCGGTCCGTGCCGAGGAAGGTGACCGCGGCGCGCGCGTCCGGTTCGCCCAGCGCGGTGTTCAACCGCGCCTCGACCAGAGGAAGAACATCAACCATGCGGTGAGCATAGAACTCGTCAGTAGCGGGCAAAGCGGCGCCTTGACAGTACGGGCGGCTGGTACTCTGAGCCGGTGGTTCGGGGCAGCACGCAGAAGCGTCGCTATCGAGTCCCGACGCCGATGCGACTCCCTTACGAGGGACCGGCCGGAGGAGGTGGGGCTGTCATGGATCGAAGTCGACCTGGTAGTACCACTCGCTCTTCCGGCTGCTGATGTAGTTCCTGGCTCGCTGCCGCCCTCACGTTCGCTTCGTCGTTCGGAAGAGCACTTCGTCTCGCTCTGCCTGATCTCAATCGGTTCTGCATCAGTAGCGAAGTCGCCACCGCGACGATGCGGTGCTCCCCGCTTTGTGGACGTACCAAACATCCTTCCCTGCACTCAGGGTCGGGACCCCCGCAGGACGTCCCCATTCCGGGTAGTTCCACCCGCCGCCGCGCTTTCGCTGCCCGCCCGCGAAGGAGCCTGCCCATGTCGATGATCCGCGACCTGCGTGCCGTGGTCCGTCCGTCGTCCCGCGTCTCGCTGCACAAGGACACGAGCGCGTCGTACGACACCACGCGCGACCCCGGGACGCCCTCGGCCGTCGTCGACTGCGCCGTCTACCGCGACGGCGCCCGCGTGCAGAGCACGGGGGCCCTGACCCCGCAGGAGGCGATGCGGCTGGTGCGCCGTGACGGCGGGTTCGTCTGGATCGGCCTGCACGAGCCGACGGAGTCGGAATTCGCCGGAATCGCAAGCGAGTTCGGGCTGCACCCGCTGGCCGTCGAGGACGCGGTGCAGGCGCACCAGCGGCCGAAGCTGGAGCGGTACGACGACTCGCTGTTCACCGTGTTCAAGACCATCCACTACGTCGAGCACGACCGGCTCACGGCCAACAGCGAGGTCGTCGAGACGGGTGAGGTCATGTGCTTCACCGGCCGGGACTTCTTCATCACCGTCCGGCACGGCGGCCAGGGCTCGCTCAGGGCGCTGCGGCACCGCCTCCAGGACGACCCCGAGCTGCTCGCCAAGGGCCCCTCGGCCGTGCTGCACGCCATCGCCGACCATGTGGTGGACGGCTACATCGCGGTCGCCGACGCCGTGCAGGACGACATCGACGAGGTGGAGACCGAGGTCTTCTCACCGGGCCGCAAGGGCGGTGTCTCACGCGGTGTCGACTCGGCGCGGATCTACCAACTCAAGCGTGAGGTACTGGAGTTCAAGCGGGCGGTGGCGCCGCTGCTGCGGCCCATGCAGTTGCTGAGCGAGCGGCCGATGCGGCTGATCGACCCGGACATCCAGAAGTACTTCCGGGACGTCGCCGACCACCTGGCGCGGGTCCAGGAGCAGGTGCTCGGCTTCGACGAACTCCTCAACTCCATCCTCCAGGCCAACCTCGCGCAGGCGTCCGTCGCGCAGAACGAGGACATGCGCAAGATCACCGCCTGGGCCGCGATCATCGCCGTGCCGACGATGGTCTGCGGGGTGTACGGCATGAACTTCAAGTACATGCCCGAACTGCACTGGAAGTACGGATACCCGGTGATCATGGGCATCACGGTCGCCCTGTGTCTGGGCATCCACCGCACGCTCAAGCGCAACGGCTGGCTGTGAGCGGGCCTGGATAGGCTGGGCGCATGACAAGCGAGCTGCACGACCGGGCCCTCATCGAGGAGGCCTCCAAGAAGTCCGGCCTCATCTGGGTCAGAGGCGCCGGGGCGCCCGCGGCGCGTGCGCTGTGGCACGTGTGGCACGAGGGCGCGGTGTGCCTGGTCGGCGACGGGCCCGGTGAGCAGCCGCTGCCGGCGCTCGTGGACGGCGGCTCCGCCGAGGTGACGGTGCGCAGCAAGGACAAGGGTGGCCGGCTGGTGACGTTCCCGGTGACCGTGTCCGAGCCGGCCGTCGGCTCCGAGGAGTGGGAGGCGGCCGTCGCCGAGCTGAAGGGCAAGCGGCTGAACGCCTCCGACGGCGAGGAGATGCCGGGCCGCTGGGCCCGTGAGTGCCGGGTGCTCCGCCTGGTGCCGGCAGGGGGTGTGGAGCCGTTGCCGTCCGGCAGCTTGGCGGAACGTCCGGTGCCGTCACCCGCGACGACCCGTCAGCCGATCCCGGCGGGGCTCCCCAAGCTCCTCGCCAAGCGCCGGAAGAAGTGACGCCGGGGGCCGTACGGGGCTGCGGCGGCGCCGGTCCCCGCCGTCATGGCCGAACGTCCCCCTACGACGTGGGCAGCTGCCTGCCGTAGTCCACCGTCTGAGACTTCGCGGGCTCCGTGACGGAGAAGTTCCTCCCCCAGTCCGAGAAGCTGAGCGTCCCCGCTCCGCCGGCACGGACCAGGCGCAGCGGATACGGCGTGCCCTGGAGGGAGACGTCCAGGGTGCCTCCGGAACCCTTGTCGCCGGTGATGCGGATCGTGCGGGTACCCGACTGATCGTGGTGGCCGTCCGTCGCCAGCGTGCCGTGCAGCGTCAGCAGACCGTCGAGGAGGACAGCCTTGTCCGTGAAGCCGCTGAACTTCTTGTACGCGGGATCCCCCTGCGGCACCTTCACGTACTTGCCGTCCAGCTTGCCCGTGGCGCCGTCGCTGCCGTCGGCGTGGTTCCAGAAGTCCGCGTCGGCCTTGAGATACAGCTGCTTGCCGACCCGCAGCAGTTTGAAGGTGGCCCCCTGCGAGGTCACCGAACCCGTCCCGCCGTCGTTCTTCAGCCGCATGTCCAGCCGGTACGTACGGCCGCTGGTGACCACGGTCCCGGACAGCCGTACCGCCGGTGCCGCGTCCGCCGCCGCCCGGGTCTTCGCCTGGATCGTGCCGGCGGGCAGCTTGCCCACGCCGTTCGTCCCCGCGTCCGGATCGTCACCGCCGCACCCCGACAGCACCATCGCTCCCGTCACGGCCAGTGCGCAGGTCGCGGTCACCAGCGCGGTCCGGCGGGTACGGCCCTGGGGAATCGCAGTCACAGGTGACGCTGCCTTTCTGACGGTTCCGGAGCGGCGTACGGCAGCGTACCGGTGCCCCGACCACCCGGCGGAGCCAGTCCGTCCGGACCCCCCACCAGGGCGTATCCGACCGGTACGGGCTAGCCTGAAGCGCACCCGAGCGGGCAAATCCGAGCAATTCCCACACAGCGGTTCCCCCCAGCGATCCCCCCACGGAACAGCAGTCCCCAGCGATTCCCAGGCAAAGGAAGCAGAGCCATGGCAGCCGGCGCCCCCCGGATCTTCGTCTCGCACATCGCCGGGGTCCCCGTCTTCGATCCGACCGGCGACCAGGTGGGCCGCGTACGCGACCTGGTCGTCATGCTGCGCGTCGGGCGACGGCCCCCGCGCGTCCTCGGGCTGGTCGTCGAACTGTCCACCCGGCGCCGCATCTTCCTGCCCATGACCCGGGTGACCGGCATCGAGTCCGGCCAGGTCATCACCACCGGCGTGCTCAACGTGCGGCGCTTCGAGCAGCGGCCCACCGAGCGGCTGGTCTTCGGGGAGCTGCTGGACCGGCGCGTGAAGCTGGTGGAGACCGATGAGGAGGTCACCGTCCTCGACCTCTCCGTGCAGCAGCTGCCCGCCCGCCGGGACTGGGAGATCGACCGCGTCTTCGTCCGCAAGGGGCGCAAGGGCAGCGCCTTCCGGCGGGCCAAGGGCGAGACGCTGACCGTGGAATGGTCGGCCGTCACCGGGTTCTCCCTGGAGGAGCACGGCCAGGGCGCCGAGAACCTGCTCGCCACCTTCGAGCAGCTGCGCCCCGCCGACCTCGCCAACGTCCTGCACCACCTCTCCGCCAAGCGGCGTGCCGAGGTCGCCGCCGCCCTGGACGACGACCGGCTCGCCGACGTCCTGGAGGAGCTGCCGGAGGACGACCAGATCGAGATCCTCGGCAAGCTGAAGGAGGAACGCGCGGCGGACGTCCTGGAGGCCATGGACCCCGACGACGCGGCCGACCTGCTCTCCGAGCTGCCCGAGGCGGACAAGGAGCGGCTGCTGAGCCTGATGCAGCCCGCCGACGCGGCCGACATGCGGCGCCTGATGTCGTACGAGGAGCACACGGCCGGCGGTCTGATGACCACCGAACCGATCGTGCTGCGCCCGGACGCCACGGTCGCCGACGCGCTCGCCCGGGTCCGCAATCCGGACCTCTCCCCCGCCCTCGCCGCCCAGGTCTACGTGTGCCGACCGCCGGACGAGACCCCGACCGGCAAGTACCTGGGCACGGTCCACTTCCAGCGGCTGCTGCGCGACCCCCCGTACACCCTGGTCAGCTCGCTCGTCGACGACGACCTGCAGCCGCTGGACCCCGACGCCGCGCTGCCCGTCATCGCCGGGTTCTTCGCCACGTACGACATGGTCGCCGCGCCCGTGGTGGACGAGTCCGGATCGCTGCTCGGCGCGGTCACCGTGGACGACGTCCTCGACCACATGCTGCCCGACGACTGGCGGGAGACGGAGTTCCACCTGAACGAGGACGCGGGAGAGGGGGCGGCCGCCCATGGCTCCTGAGCGCGAGAGCACACGCGAACGCACCCCGGTGGGCGCCACGGCCGCGACCCGGCCGCGTGCGCGCCTCGACCAGCCGCGCGCGCCCCGGCACCGGTTCCTGCCCGAGTGGGACCCGGAGGCCTTCGGCCGGCTGTCGGAGAAGATCGCCCGGTTCCTGGGCACGGGACGCTTCATCGTCTGGATGACGGTCGTCATCATCGCCTGGGTGCTGTGGAACATCGCCGCACCCCGTCATCTGCGCTTCGACGAATACCCCTTCATCTTCCTCACCCTGATGCTGTCCCTGCAGGCCTCCTACGCGGCCCCGCTGATCCTGCTCGCACAGAACCGGCAGGACGACCGCGACCGGGTCAACCTGGAGCAGGACCGCAAGCAGAACGAGCGGTCCATCGCCGACACCGAGTACCTGACCCGTGAGGTCGCCGCGCTGCGCACGGGCCTGGGCGAGGTGGCCACCCGCGACTGGATCCGCTCCGAGCTGCAAGACGTGATCAAGGAGCTGGAGGACCGAAGGCGTCACGACGGGCATGTCGTATTCCCGGCAGAGCGGGCAGATCGGTCGCCGGGACGTGACGCAGACGACCGCTGAGGGGCTACCCGGAGGCCCCTCGGCGCGCCGTACCATCGTCCTTATGGCTACGGAAGACGCGGTGCGCGAGGCACTGGCGACGGTGAACGACCCCGAGATCAACCGACCCATCACCGAACTCGGGATGGTCAAATCGGTGGAGAGCGGCGATGACGGCGCGGTCGCGGTCACCGTGTACCTGACCGTCTCCGGCTGCCCCATGCGCGACACCATCACCCAGCGCGTCACGGAGGCCGTCTCCCGGGTGGAGGGCGTCACCCGCGTCGACGTCACCCTCGACGTGATGAGCGACGAGCAGCGCAAGGAGCTGGCGAACGCCCTGCGCGGCGGCCAGGCCGAGCGCGAGGTCCCCTTCGCCAAGCCCGGCAACCTCACCCGCGTCTACGCGGTCGCCTCCGGCAAGGGCGGCGTCGGCAAGTCCTCGGTGACGGTGAACCTCGCGGCGGCGATGGCGGCCGACGGCCTCAAGGTGGGCGTCGTCGACGCCGACATCTACGGCCACTCGGTGCCGCGCATGCTGGGCGCCGACGGCCGCCCCACCCAGGTCGAGAACATGATCATGCCGCCGTCCGCGAACGGCGTGAAGGTCATCTCCATCGGCATGTTCACCCCGGGCAACGCCCCGGTGGTCTGGCGCGGCCCGATGCTGCACCGCGCGCTCCAGCAGTTCCTCGCGGACGTGTACTGGGGCGACCTGGACGTCCTGCTGCTGGACCTCCCGCCCGGCACCGGTGACATCGCGATCTCCGTGGCCCAGCTGGTCCCGAACGCCGAGATCCTGGTCGTGACGACGCCTCAGCAGGCCGCCGCGGAGGTGGCCGAGCGCGCGGGCTCCATCGCGGTCCAGACCCACCAGAAGATCGTCGGCGTGGTCGAGAACATGTCCGGCCTGCCCTGCCCGCACTGCGGCGAGATGGTCGACGTCTTCGGCACGGGCGGCGGCCAGCTGGTCGCCGACGGCCTGACCCGCACGACGGGCGCCTCCGTCCCGGTCCTCGGCAACATCCCCATCGACGTCCGCCTCCGCGAGGGCGGCGACGAGGGCAAGCCGGTCGTCCTGACCGACCCGGACTCCCCGGCGGGCTCCGCACTGCGCGCGATCGCGGGCAAGCTCGGCGGACGACAGCGGGGCCTTTCGGGGCTGTCGCTGGGGATCACCCCGAAGAACAAGTTCTAGGGCCGCACGACTTCCGGGTCCGCGGCCGGCACGACGAAGGGGCGCCGACGGCACCGGCGCCCCTTTTGTCATGCGTACGCTGTGTCATGCGTACGCGGCGACGTCCTTCACCACGGCGAACCCGAGCCCGTACGCGCTCATGCCCCGCCCGTAGGCCCCCAGATGCACGCCCGCCTCGGTCGTACCGGCCAGCACCCAGCCGAACTCCGACTCCCGGTAGTGGAAAGAGGCCGCCACCCCGTCCACCGGAAGAGAGAGCCGGGACCACTCCGGCCCCTCGAGGTCGTCGGCCAGAGCCCACGCCGTCTCCGTCTGCTGCTCCAGCCAGTCGTCCCGCAGGCTGTGATCCATCTGCCCGGGCCAGGTGAAGGACAGCAGCCCCACACCGGCCAGCCAGGCCGCCGAGGAGACCGACGTCGCCTCCAGCAGGCCCGTGCCGTCCGCGCTCCGGCGGGACGGCTGGGCGGCCACGGTGACCACGACCGCGAACTTCTCCCGCGGCTCGCCGACGGAACCGCTCTCGCTGCGCACGGAGGGCTCGTCACCGTGCCCGATCGAACCGTGCTCCACGGCACCGTCGGCCGCCGTACCGACCTGCATCAGCCAGCGCGGCCCGGTGAACGCCTCGTCGAGGCCGTACCACGGGAAGGGCGCCTGCAGGTAACCGTCGACCGTACGCCGGGCGGAGGCGAGCTGCTGCCCGCCTTCCGCGGCCGGCGCCTGCGCGCCCACCCGACTCGTCGTCTCCATCTGCCCGGACGCCTCCTCGCTCTCGTCGGACCGGGGCGGCCCGCCCCCCTTCGGGCGTACTCCTCCGGTCCGCACAACAACTCGGCAGCATATCCACACCGGTGAGAGCGGCAGGGCAGGCGCTGGATGCGTGGGTCGTGGGCACGGCCCGTTCCGGCCGTGCGCGCCAAGTGTGCGCTTTGAAACACGTCCCGCACACGGGGCACATCCACGCCCGCGTGTTTGGGGGAAGCGGGTAGGAACCCTGACGGTTTCCCCGCCTCCGTGTTGT